>CAZVHV010000213.1:0-224 GCA_964627025.1 uncultured Oscillospiraceae bacterium
AGCGGATCGGCACATAGGTGCGGTCGTTTGTAAGGACAGCCTGCGTGTCCATCTTTACTGTGCTGGTATTGCCGTCTTTCGTCACCGAGATTGTATCGCTGCCAATCGGCACCGTTATGGTAATACCTTTCTGCTCAATTACAGCGGCTTGTGTATCTTGATTCCAGCTTACATCCGCACCCATTGTTTCAGTTACGGCACGCAACGGTATCATTGTCCGGTTG
>CAZVHV010000213.1:234-3204 GCA_964627025.1 uncultured Oscillospiraceae bacterium
TTCATCAACAAAGGGCTGCGCGTCGGGGAACGTTACCGCTTTGCCATTGAACTTCACGGTCAGGACACCGGAGCCGATGCTTGTCACCACCGTATCGGTTGTGGTGGTCGTGTCTGCCGCTGCCGCGCCGGTCATGCAAAAGGCGCTGACCATCATAACGGCGGCAAGCAGCAGCGAGATTCTTTTTTTCATAGTGTGCCTCCATATCTAATGTATTGTTTAAGTGGAATTTTTAATCTATGCTCTCACCCTCCTTCCAGCACAAGCGCGATAATCTGGAGGGCGATATAGGACGGGGCGACGTAGGAACACAGGGGAATGTGACGTTTTACCGGCAGGCGGCGGATAAATCCATAGACCACAGCGCCGATACCGGCCAGAAAAATGACTGCCGCCAGTTCCCGCAGACCGCACGTAAAGCCAAGACTGCAAAGCAGCTTGAAATCCCCGCCGGGAACTTCGCTCTTTGTAAGCTTCGACGCTGCAAACAGCAGCACAGCCGGGGCGACTAAACCGAGTATACTCCAAAACGTGGAAAATCTAAAGGCTATGCCGGTCAGGAGCAGCACAGTGGGAACAAAGTTTGGTATTTCCCGCCGCTTGAAATCAACAACGCCGCCGTAAATTAGCACGGCGGCGTTTATCAGGATTGGGATGTATTTCATGGCCGTTACTCCGTCCGGTAGTTTGTGGACTTCACCGTAAAGTCGAAGCTCACGTCGTCAAAGCCGTATTCCTGAAAAAGCGTGGAAAACGTGACCGTCCCGGTAACGGTCAGCGTTGGCGGTGTCGCCGTTCCGGTGATGGACTTGATTTTCACCGTGTATTTGTCCGGCATGTCGGAGGCAACGTAGCTTCTGAAATCGGAGGTTGCCGCCGATACGTCCAGATGCAGGATATTGTCGGCGCGGTAGGCGTCGGATATTTCCTTCTCCACGGCGCTGTTGCAGCACCGCAAAAGGATGGTTTCCGAGTCATAGTAATTCTCGTAGGCCGCGCCCATCTCCATAATCAGGAATGACAGGAGCAGAAGGACAAACACAAGGCCGATAAAAATGATGGAGATACCCCCGTCCCTGTCTTTCAATAGCTTTTTCACTGTTTCCAATACACCTCCGACATACCGGCCACCTTCACCCGGATCGGCAGATCCACCGAAATGGGGTTCTCGCCCAATTCCAGAATCGTGATCCTGTAGCTACTGGTAAGGGTAACATTGAATGTTTGCCGGAGCTGAATTTTTCTGCCGCTGTAGTACACAGCATCAACCTGAACACCGATGTCCTCCATATCGGAGTTTTTCATCTGATCCACGATGTTTTTGGTTTCAGTCTCGTCGTATACGCCTGTGATTTCGATGTTGCGTACCACGCGGCGGCAGATATAACTTGCGTTGTAATACTGCATGATGTAGACCATGGCAGACACCAGCACCGCGAAAATCAAGACGAGCATGGCAGTTGTCAGAAGAAAAGAAACCGCTTCGTCGCCCCGTTTCTGTCGCAGCAGGTGTCGAGCCTTATGTACAACCGCCATGCCGCATCCTCCTTTACCAGTTGCCGTTCAGCTTATCGGCCATTTTATCGAACATGTCGCTGAAAAAGCTGGGGAAGAATTGATTAATCGCCACAATGAGCAGGCCGACGATAACCACGCCCACGATGATGCCGCCGATAGTGGAGGTCGCAATTTCGCCCTTGTTGTTGGTGAGGGCAACCGCCGCCTTGACCTCGGCGTTTTTGGCTTTTTCACGGATGGACTGAATGAGTTTTTTCATGTTGGTTTTCTCCTTTACACGATTGAATTTAAATTATTGATAACGTACACGACGAGGACATACAAAATCATGGCGATACAGACGCCGATGGCCGGGTAATACGTCCTGCGCATTTTTCCCGGCCTGAGCGAAAGCTCTTTTCGGATATTTTCTTTGGCCTGACGCGCCATATCGTCGGCCATGTAGCTGAGTGTTGCCGTTTGGTCGATTCCCAGGCTCATATCCCGGAGCGCGGCGCACAGGCGGAATGCTTCCGGCGATCCAAGCCGGTTCTCAAAATGGATGAGGGCGGTCTGGACATTTCCGGATTTCATCTCGGTCAGCAGAATATCCAGCTCGCCGCCAAGCTCCGGCCCCGCGACTTTGCGGTACGCGCCGATCACGTTATACAGATCACGGTCGCTTTGCAGACTCCGGCAGATCGTCCGGACGAACCGGGGCATCTCCTGTGAGATGATGCGTTCCTTTTTCCGGATTCTCACGTCGAGCGTATCTCGCTGTTTCATCAGAGCAAAAATCATCCCAAGAACGGCGACGAACGCTCCAAAGAGGAAATTCAGGCAGCAGCACAGCGCCGCCAGAGCGACACCCGCAGCAACGATGAGATATTTTCTTGCTGTGTATTCCTGCGGTGTCATCGACAGCCCGGCCTTAGCCAGTGACTTGCGGAGCCGCGCCGCCTTAGTCTCATCCATCAATACCGCGCGGGCAGTGAGGGCAGTCAGCTTTTTCAGCGGAGGGGAGGCCCAAACGTCACGCCGCCTGCTCTGCCAGCCGGATATTTTTGAGAGTGTCCGATACCCGGCGCAGGAATGTCCTTTTGCTGCCGAACAAACTGCTTTCAGAGCAAGGAATGTAAACAGGGCAATGAGAAACAGCGTTAATGTAATTGTCATATCTCAGCCCCCTCACATCAGAAGCGGCCTGTTGAGCCGGACCGCCTTAATCAGCGAGTACACCACCGCAGCCAGCAGAAGCACAAGCAGGGCCTGTCCGGGCAGCGTCGTGACGAGAATCAGGTAGGCGTCTTTCATCAGAACGCGGAAAATAAGCGGAGCCGCGAAAATCAGCGCCAGCACGGTGAAATACTCGCGCCAGATGGCGTACATGGCGGTATCCGATTCCATCTGCGCCTGATGCACGTCGTTCATCGCATCCACGACCGACATGGTGACGGTTTTCATGCTCCTGTC
>CAZVHV010000214.1:0-1318 GCA_964627025.1 uncultured Oscillospiraceae bacterium
GCATCCGCGGCGGCAAATCGCCGGTGCACCCCAATGACCACGTCAATCTCTGCCAGTCGAGCAATGACGTCATTCCGACCGTCCTCCACATCGCCGCCCTGACTGAAATCAAGAACCGCCTCCTGCCGTCACTCACCCTGCTCCAGGAAAGCCTCCAGCGGAAGGCCCACCAGTTTCGCGAGATTCTAAAGATGGGCCGCACCCATCTGCAGGATGCGATTCCCATCCGGCTCGGCCAGGAATTTGCCGGATATGCCCGCCAGGTAGAACTGGGCCGGAGAAGGCTCGAGACCGCCACGGTTTCGCTCTCCGAACTGGCTCTCGGCGGCACCGCGGTGGGTACCGGCGTCAACGCTCATCCCGAGTTTGCGCCGCAGATGAGCGTGCTCCTTTCGGCTGAATTCGGGTGCACTTTGGTCGAAGCGAAAGACCACTTCGAAGCCCAGGCCGCTCAGGACGCCGCCGCCGAAACCAGCGGCGCTCTCAAAACGGTGGCCGTCAGCCTCGGCAAGATCGCCAACGATGTGCGCTGGCTGGCATCCGGGCCCCGGTGCGGTCTGGGCGAACTCAACCTCCCCGCCCTCCAGCCCGGCTCCTCGATCATGCCCGGCAAGGTCAACCCGGTCATGCCGGAGGTGCTCCTTCAGGTGGTGGCCCAGGTGATCGGCAACGACGCCGCCATCACCGTCGGCTGCCAGGGAGGCGCCTTCGAACTCAACACCATGCTGCCGCTCATCACCTACAATCTGCTGCAGTCGATCGAGCTTCTCACTTCGGCGGCCACCCTCTTCGCCCGCACCTGCATCGACGGCCTCACCGCCAACCCCGAGCGCTGCGCGGCGAGCATCGAGCAGAGCCTGGCCCTCGCCACCTATCTCGTCCCGCTCATCGGCTACGACCGGGCGGCGGAAATCGCCGAGGAAGCGCACCGGACAGGAAGAACCATCCGCGAAGTCGCCCTTCAACGGGGAGACCTGTCCCCGGAAGCAATCGAAGAGGCCCTCTCCAGGATTTATGCGGATGCTTCCCCATAGTCTGTCAGCTAAAGATTTGACCAGGCCAATAGATCCGTAGTTTCTAGAATAGCTCAGGAAGGATGAGAATGAGACCATCGTCTCCCGTCGTCACACCTGACCCCTCACCCCTCACGCCTCACCCATCACGCCTCACGCTCTTTCTGGCGCTTTCGCGAACCCCGCATGCCCTGCTCGATATGACCACCCCCGCCCTGGGAGCCCTCCTCTGGCTCGGCCGCATCCCGTCTCCACGGATCGTCCTCCTGGGGCTCGTGACCGCCTTTGCTGGCTACACCGCCGTC
>CAZVHV010000214.1:1328-3194 GCA_964627025.1 uncultured Oscillospiraceae bacterium
GACCTGGTGGACTACCGGACCGATCGGGAAAAAATCGCCAGATGCGGTCTCCCCTGTTCCGCCTACGACCTGGACGCTGTCTATGTGCGGCACCCGCTGGCCCAAGGCCTGCTCAGCCTGACAGAGGCCGTGCTGTGGACGGCGGGCTGGGCGGCACTCGCGCTCTGCGGGGCGCTGCTGCTGAATCCCGTTTGCGCTCTCGTGTTTCTGGCCGGCTGCCTGGCGGAAACCATCTACTGCCTGATGTTTCGAGTCAGCTATCTGCGGATTTTGCTGAGCGGCGTGGTGAAGACGGCGGGAGGCATTGCCGCGGTCTTTGCGGTGGAACCCGACCCGTCGCCGGGCTTCCTGCTCGTCCTTTTTCTGTGGCTGCTCTCGTGGGAGGTCGGCGGCCAGAATGTGCCCAACGATCTTGCCGACCTGGATGAAGACCGGGAGTTTGCGGCGCGCACCGTGCCGGTCCATTTCGGCGCCGCCCGCGCCGCCCGGATTGCCTTCTACAGCCTTGTCGGCACCGTCGGCTTCAGCCAGCTGCTCTACTGGGCCACCCCGGCCGCCCTGCACCCCCTCTACCTGCCGGCCGCCCTGGCGGTCAGCTTCATCCTGCTGATCCCGCCGGCCGGAAGGCTCGCCGCCGCTCCGGCGGCCCCCGCCGCCGCCGCCCTCTTCAACCGCGCCTGCTACTATCCCGTAGCCATGCTCCTGGTCGTCCTGCTCATTTCGTTCATATGAGCGGTTCAAACTCCGAGCGCCCCCATGCCCACCCCCTCACCTTTTACCCTTCACTTTTCATTCTTCACCCTTCACTTTTCACCCTTCAAGAGGTTTCAGCCATGGCCACCTTTCCCCAGCTCGAACGTTTTCTGTGGTTTGACGGCCGGTTGCGAGGAAAGCACTTCCCCAACGCTTCGCACCTTGCCGCCGAGTTTGAAATCTCCCCCAAGACCGCCCAGCGCGACATCACCCTTTACCGCGACCGGCTGCAGGCACCCATCGCCTACCATGCAGCACGCCGAGGCTACTATTACACCAGGGCCGGCTTCGAACTGCCCCGACTGCCCGCCACTCAGGAAGAGCTCCTGGCGCTGCTCATCGCCCGCCGCCTGCTCCAGACCACTGCCGGAGGTTTTTTCGGCGAGGCCATCCGGGGCTTCAGCCTGAAACTGCGCGACACGGCGACCACTCTCGGCCTGGACGACACCCGTCTGGGGGAAGCCTTTTCGGCCTCCTGGCACGGCCATAGCCCGGCGTCCGGGAAAATTTTCCAGGGAGTGGTCGAAGGCCTTGTCCAAAACCGTCTGATCGAGATCGCCTACCACTCGCCCGGTTCCAGGGAAACCACCCGTCGTCTTGTCGAACCGCATCACCTGCAGCATTACATGGGCTCGTGGGTGCTCATCGCCTGGTGCCGTCTGCGCGCCGACTGGCGCAAGTTTCACCTCGCCCGCATCGCCGTCCTGAGTCTTCACGATGAAACGTTCCGGACCCGCCCCCGGAGCGAGTGGGCTCCCCTGCTGGACGCCGCTTTCGGCATTTTCCAGGGCCCAGCCGCGACTCCCATCATCCTGCGCTTCACCCCGTTCCGCGCGCGCTGGGTACGCGAGCAGCTCTGGCACCCGGCGCAGGAAGTCCGCCCCACCCCGGACGGCGGCCTCGAACTCTCGTTCCCGGTGGCCGACTTCCGCGAGGTCAGGATGATGATCCTCCAGTTCGGCGCCGACGTCGAAGTGCTCTCGCCGAAGGCACTGTGGGAGGAGGTGCGGGAGGAAGTGGCCCGCATGAAAGAGCTCTATTTCTAGTTGAGATGAGAAATGTTTGCCCGTCACCCCTTGCATGCCGGATCGGTGAAGAATTGTAAGAGAGGAC
>CAZVHV010000215.1:0-3171 GCA_964627025.1 uncultured Oscillospiraceae bacterium
GCCTACCGAGAATTATGCCATTGCCAATCACATCCATCCCGCCAAGGTGACGGAGGAGAACATCCGTTTTTTCAAGTCACAGCTCGAGCTTTTGGGCTACTCCTTCGACTGGGAACGGGAGATAAACACCACCGATCCGAATTATTATAAATGGACGCAGTGGATCTTCCTCCAGCTGTATAAGCATGGGCTGGCCTATAAGGCATCCATGCCCGTCAACTGGTGTACCTCCTGCAAGTGCGTGCTGGCCAACGAGGAGGTCGTGAACGGCGTATGCGAGCGCTGCGGTTCCGCGGTGGTGCGCAAAGAGAAGAGCCAGTGGATGCTGAAGATCACCGCCTACGCGCAGCGCCTGATCGACGACCTTGAGGACCTGGTTTTTATCGAGCGGGTGAAGATCCAGCAGCGCAACTGGATCGGCCGATCCACCGGCGCCGAAGTGGACTTCAAGACCACTGAGGGCGAGGTCATCCGGGTGTTCACGACCCGGCCGGATACGCTGTTCGGCGCGACCTACATGGTCATGGCTCCGGAACACGAGTATGTGAAGAAGTGGCTGCCGAAGTATGCCAACCGCGCCGAGGTGGAGGCGTATGTGGATGCCGCCGCGCATAAATCCGATTTTGAGCGCTCCGAGCTGACCAAGGAAAAAACCGGCGTAGAGCTGCAGGGTGTGCGCGCGATCAACCCTGTGAACGGCAGCGAGGTCCCGATCTTTATTTCCGACTACGTTCTGGCAAGTTATGGTACCGGCGCCATCATGGCGGTACCGGGCCACGATACCCGCGACTGGGAATTCGCGCAGAAATTCCATCTTCCCATCATCGAGGTGGTGAAGGGCGGAAACGTCAAAGAAGAGGCATTCACGGACTGCGAAACCGGCACCATGGTGAATTCCGGATTCCTGGACGGCCTGTCCGTGGACGAGGCAAAGAAAGCGATCACCGCGTGGATGGAAGAAAAGGGCTTGGGCGAGACCAAGGTCAATTATAAGCTGCGCGACTGGGTGTTTTCACGCCAGAGGTATTGGGGAGAGCCTATCCCCATGGTGAAATGCCCGAAGTGCGGCTGGGTCCCGCTGCCGGAAAGCGAATTGCCGTTACATCTCCCGGATGTGAAGAGCTACGAGCCGACCGATACCGGAGAGTCCCCGCTGTCCAAAATGCGCGACTGGGTGGAGACCACATGCCCCCATTGCGGCGGACCGGCCGAACGGGAGACCGATACCATGCCGCAGTGGGCCGGCTCGAGCTGGTATTTCCTGCGGTATATGGACCCCCACAACAGCGAGGCCCTGGCCTCCAAGCAGGCGCTGGAGTACTGGTCGCCGGTGGACTGGTATAACGGCGGCATGGAACATACGACGCTCCATCTGCTGTACTCCCGCTTCTGGCACAAGTTTTTGTATGATATCGGCGTGGTGCCCACCAAGGAGCCTTATCAGAAGCGCACCAGCCACGGCATGATCCTGGGCGAGGGCGGCGAAAAGATGTCCAAGTCCCGCGGCAACGTAGTCAACCCCAACGATATCGTGGACGAGTACGGCGCCGACACCATGCGGCTGTACATCATGTTCATCGGCGACTTTGAGAAGGCCGCGCCGTGGTCCTCCAAGGCGGTAAAGGGATGCAGACGCTTCCTCGACCGGGTCTGGAATCTGGCCGAGAGCTGTTCGGACAGTCCGGAATATTCCGCTGCCAACGAGAATATGATCCATAAGACCATCCGTAAGGTGGCCGAGGATATCGAAGCCATGAAGTTCAATACCGCCATTGCCGCGCTGATGGCGCTGGTCAATGATTTCTATGCCAACGGCGCCTCCAAGGGCGATATGAAGACCCTGCTGCGCCTCCTTTCTCCCTTCGCGCCGCACATTGCGGAGGAGCTGTGGGAGACGCTGGGCTTTGACGGCATGGCCTGCCGGCAGAGCTGGCCTGCCTACGATGAAAGCAAAACGATCGACAGTGAGATCCAGATGGCGGTGCAGGTAGGCGGCAAGCTGAAGAGCACCATCACGGTCCCCGCGGACAGCGATGAGCAGACCGTTGTGGCGGCCGCGATGGCCGAGCCGAAGGTGGCAAAAGCGGCCGAGGGGATGACGCTTGTCAAGACCATTCTGGTCAAAAACAAGCTGGTCAATCTGATCCTGAAACCCCGTGCTTAAAATGCGTACTTGACAAGTGTTGCATGGTTGCATATAATAAGTAATGTTAAAGCCATGTTTATGGCCCTTTCGTGACCGGGACAAGCGCCCGGCACTTCGGAAGGAGGGAAAATCAATGTCGGAAGTCCATGTCAAGGAAAATGAATCTTTGGAGAGCGCTCTGAAGCGCTTTAAGCGTAGCTGCGCGAAATCCGGTGTTCTGGCTGAAGTGCGCAAGAGAGAGCATTATGAAAGCCCGAGCGTGAAGCGCCGCAAAAAGTCTGAAGCCGCCCGGAAGAACAACAAGAAGAAATTCTATTGATCGATTTTCAGACCCCGTGTCATAAGTACCGAGGTATGAGGGAGAAAAAGTCCTTTTCTTCTATAAACTGATACGGAATACGAGAGAAGAACTCTGTACGGAGTTCTTCTTTTGTATTTTCCGGGTTCGTACGAATTTTGAAATTTGGGATACCAAATTTAGCGGTGATATGCTACAATGCCCTTATATGGCTACCAAATGAGGGAAATGAGAACAGCTGGAAGGATGATTTTCCATGAAATGTCCCTATTGTGCCAACCTGGAGAGCACAGTGGTGGACTCCCGCCCTTCTGATGAGGGCGCAAGCATCAGGCGCCGCCGGGAGTGCCTGGCCTGCCACAAACGGTTCACCACCTACGAGACCATGGAGAGTCTGCCGCTGGTAGTGATCAAGAAGGACGGCAGCCGCCAGACTTTTGATAAAAGCAAGATCCTGGGCAGCATGCTCAAGGCATGTGAAAAACGGACGATTTCTCTGTCCATGCTGGAGTCCATTGCCGCCGAAATCGAACAGGCCCTGCAGAACGACATGGAACGCGAGATCACCACGGCCAGGATCGGGGAACTGGTGATGGAACGCCTCAAGGAGGTGGACGAGGTGGCGTATGTGCGCTTCGCCTCGGTTTACCGCCAATTCAAAGACATCAATACTTTTATGGCGGAACTGAATAAGCTTCTGGAAGGAAAATAAAAACAGGTGCGGGCC
>CAZVHV010000216.1:0-3164 GCA_964627025.1 uncultured Oscillospiraceae bacterium
ATTTTCAATTACGACTATCTCGTTGTCAACGACAAGGTGTCCAGCGCGACCGAAGAAATCATTGCGATTTTAATTGCGGAGGGCTGCCGGACCAAACATCGGATCCATCTTATTGAGGGGGTAATTAATTATGATGCTCTATCCTGCGATGAATGAACTGCTGAAGCAAGTGCCCAGCCGGTACCAGCTGGTGAACGTGGTGGCCGTCCGTGCCCGCCAGATCGCCACCGAGGCTGAGGAGGCCGGGATCCCGCTGGAGGACAAGCCTGTCAGCATTGCCATCCGAGAAGTGGCGGAAGGCAAAGTTACGCAGTGACAAATCAGGTAACGGGCTTCTCCGCAGGGAGGCGCCCGTTGCGTCTGTTTTTTTGACGGGAAAGGAGGGAGCGCAATGGCGGCGCCGGCTGTGGCAAGAGTGGCCCTTGAGGCTGCGACCTATGCCATTGACAAGCCCTACGACTACCGTATTCCACCCGATCTGGCCGAGCATATCCTCCCCGGAATGCGTGTCATCGTGCCGTTCGGGCCGGGCAACCGGCGCAGTGAGGGGCTTGTCCTCGCGTTGAGCGGGGAAAGCAGCCTGGAAAATTTGAAGTCCGTACTTCTTCTCCTGGATGATGCTCCTGTCCTGGACGAACAGGGGATCAAGCTGGCTCTTTGGATGCGGGAACGCTGCTTCTCCACCGTCTATGATGCCGCGCGGGCGATGCTCCCGGCCGGCCTCTGGTATGCCATGCGGGACAGTGTGGTCCTCGCGGACGGAGTTGACAGGGAAGCGGCTTATGCCGTCGCCCGCCGCTCCACACATGCGCGCCGTGTGCTGGACCTGGTCTATGCCTCCGGCGGATGCGCCGAGCTTGGGCAGATCAAGACCGCGTTTGAGACCAAGGACCCAAATCCGGCGTTAAAGCTCCTGATGGACAGCGGGATCCTCATTCTGGAGACCGGCGTCAAGCGGCAGATCAATGACAAGACCGAGCAGATCGCCACACTTCTGGTGCCCGCCGAGGAAGCCATGGCGCAGGTGACGCCGAAACGCGGCAGCGCGCCGCTGCGGTATGCCGTCATTGCTCTGCTGTGCTCTCTGGGGACAGCCTCCTCCAAGGAGATCTGTTATTTTACCGGCGCTTCGCCCGCGACCCTCCGCTCGCTGAAAAAAAGCGGTCTCATTTCGCTGGAGCGGCAGGAGGTATTTCGCAGGGTGACCGTGCAGGAGACCGGGCCGGCCGAACCTGTGGAGCTCAGCGAGGAACAGCAGGCGGCCTTCGATGGGCTGAATGCCCTGTGCGGCAAGGGCGGGCCTGCTGCCGCTTTGCTGTATGGCGTTACCGGAAGCGGCAAGACGCAGGTCTATTTGAGGCTGATCCAGAGTGTCCTTGCCGGGGGGCGCACCGCCCTGATGCTGGTCCCGGAAATCGTCCTCACACCTCAGCTGCTCCAGCTGTTCGTCTCCCACTTCGGGGACGATGTCGCCGTTCTTCACAGCTCTCTGCGTGCCGGGGAACGATACGACGAATGGAAGCGGATCCGGAGCGGCAGGGCCAGAGTGGTGATCGGGACCCGTTCGGCAGTCTTTGCACCCCTGTCTGATCTCGGAGTCATCATCCTGGATGAGGAGCAGGAGAGCACTTATAAGTCGGACCATAACCCCCGCTATCACGCGCGCGAGATCGCCAAGTACCGCTGCGCCCAGAACGATGCCGTTTTGCTGCTCGGCTCGGCTACTCCGTCCATTGAAAGCATGTATCTCGCCGACAAAGGGGTATATCACCGCTTTACATTGGGCAAAAGATATAACGAGCAGGCTCTTCCAAGGGTGCTGATCGCCGATATGAAGGCGGAACTGCGCAGAGGAAACGGCACCGCCATCAGCGGAATGCTGCGGGAGGAGCTGGAGGTAAACCTTGCCCGCGGAGAGCAGAGCATCCTTTTTCTCAACCGACGCGGCGCCAGCCGGCTGGTCTCCTGCGGGGAGTGCGGCGCGGTGCCGACCTGCCCCAGGTGCTCGGTGCATCTTACTTACCACTCTGCCAACGGACGCCTGATGTGCCATTACTGCGGCCATTCCCAGCGGCTGCCCGACTCCTGCCCCGAATGCGGAGGCGGGCTGAACTTTATCGGAACGGGTACGCAGCGGGTGCAGGATGAGCTGAACGAGCTGTTTCCGGGTGTGGAGGTACTGCGCATGGACGCCGACACCATTTCGGCGACCCACACAGCCGCTTTCAGAAGAAGAAGGTCCCCATCCTTCTGGGCACGCAGATGGTGACCAAAGGGCTGGACTTTGAAAACGTTACCCTTGTTGGGGTGATCGCCGCCGACCTTTCTCTCTACATCGATCATTTCCGCGCTGCGGAGCGGACCTTTTCGCTGCTGACCCAGGTGATTGGCAGAGCGGGGCGAGGATCGAAAAGCGGGCGCGCGGTGATCCAGACCTGGACTCCCGACGGAGATGTCATCCGTCTGGCGGCCAACCAGGACTACGACGGCTTTTATCGGCAGGAGCTCGCGATGCGGCGGCTGTGCGGCTTCCCGCCTTTTTCCGATCTTTTTTTCCTTACCGCCGTTGGCCAGGATGAAAGTATGGTGCTGCGCACCTGTATGCGGCTGCGGCGGATTTTGGAGAACTGGCTGAGCAGGCCGCCCTACACTGCGGTTCGGCATCAGCTGCTTGGCCCGGCGCCTGCCGCCCTGGCAAAGGTCAACAACAGATACCGTTACCGCCTGACGCTCAACTGCCGCAACACGAAGGAGATACGCACGCTCATCGCTCATCTTCTGCGTGCCGCGCAGACCGATAAAGAAAACCGCGGAGTTTACGTTTTTGCAGATGTGAACCCATCAGACTAAGGAGGAATTCCAAGCATGGCATTACGAGAGATACTGACCAGAGGGGACGATACGCTGAATAAGACGTCCCGCTCCGTCACTAATTTTGACGGTCGTCTGCATATCCTGCTGGATGATATGAAAGAGACTCTGATCAAAGCCGGCGGCCTGGGGCTCGCCGCACCGCAGGTCGGCATCCTGCGCCGGGTAGCGCTGGTGATCAACAAGGAGGAACAGGTGATCGAGCTTGTCAATCCCGAGATCCTTCGCGAAGAAGGAGAGCAGAACGGGTTTGAGGGCTGCCTGAGCGTCCCCGGTTATTACGGCATGGTACG
>CAZVHV010000217.1:0-3147 GCA_964627025.1 uncultured Oscillospiraceae bacterium
CGCCATCACCCTGGATATCCTGCGCGGCGTGCCCGGGCCCAAGCGCGAGGCGGTCCTCCTCAACGCCGGCGCCGGCCTCTATGTGGCGGGCAAGGCCGACACCCTCGCGGGCGGCGTCGCCCTCGCCGCCGAGCTGATCGACTCGGGCGCGGCCCTGCGCAAGCTGGAGGAATTCGCCGCGCGGTCCAACGAGGTCTGAGCATGGCGGATATCCTTCAGACCATCGCCGAACACGCCAGGGCCCGCGTGGCCGAGGCGAAGACGCGCGTCCCATATGAGGAACTGCGCGCCGCGGCCCTGGCTATGAACGGCAGCACCGGCTTTCCCTTCGAGGCCGCCCTGCGGCGCGGGGGCGTCAACTTCATCTGCGAGGTGAAGCGGGCCTCCCCCTCCAAGGGGCTCATCGCCCCCGACTTCCCCTACCTGCGCATCGCGCGGGAGTACGAGGCGGCGGGCGCGGCGGCCATTTCGGTGCTCACCGAGCCCAAATGGTTCCTGGGCAGCGACGACTATCTGCGCGAAATCGCCGGCGCGGTCTCCGTCCCCGTGCTCCGCAAGGACTTCACGGTGGACGACTATATGATCTACGAGGCCAGGGTCCTCGGCGCGTCGGCCGTCCTGCTCATCTGCTCCCTGCTGGACACCGGGACCCTGGCGGACTACCTCGCCGTGTGCGACACGCTGGGCCTGTCCGCCCTGGTGGAGGCCCACGACGAGGCCGAGCTCGCCTCCGCCCTTGCGGCGGGCGCCCGGGTGGTCGGGGTCAACAACCGGAACCTGAGGGACTTCACGGTGGACCTGGGCAACAGCGCAAGGCTGCGCGCGCTGGCCCCCGAAAACGTCCTCTTCGTGGCCGAGAGCGGCATCTCCACGCCGGAGGACGTCGAAGCCCTCCGCCGCGCGGGGGTCAACGGCGTCCTGATCGGCGAGACCCTGATGCGCAGCGGCGACAAGGCGGCCATGCTGCGCGCGCTGAAGGGGGCGGACGGCCTGTGACCAGGATCAAGATCTGCGGCCTGTCCCGCCCGGAGGACATCGACTGCGCCAACCGGCTGGCGCCCGACTATATCGGCTTCGTCTTCGCCGAGAGCCGCCGCCGGGTGACCCCCGAACAGGCGCGCCGCCTGCGCGCGCGGCTGCGGGACGGCATCGCGGCCGTTGGCGTGTTCGTCGACGCGCCCCCCGAGGCGGTGGCCGCGCTGCTGGAGGAGGGCGTCATCGACCTGGCCCAGCTCCACGGCGCGGAGGACGAGGCCTACCTCGCGCGGCTGCGCAGCCTGACCGCGAAGCCGCTCATCCGGGCCTTTTCGGTCCGCTCCCCGGCCGACCTGGCCGAGGCCCTCCGCTCCTCCGCCGACCACATCCTGCTGGACCACGGCGCGGGCGGCACGGGCGAGGCCTTCGACTGGAGCCTGCTCCGGGGGTTTGACCGCCCCTTCTTTCTGGCGGGCGGGCTCACGCCCGAAACGGCGGGGGCGGCGGCCGAGACGCTCCGCCCCTTCGCGGTGGACGTCAGCTCGGGCGTGGAGACCGGCGGGGTGAAGGATTTTACAAAAATGCGGCGGCTGATCGCCGCGGTCAGAGACAAAACCATGAACAGAGAAGGAGGCGTCCGCATGTCAAACGGACGGTTTGGAATCCACGGGGGACAGTATATCCCCGAAACGCTGATGAACGCGGTGCTCGAACTGGACGCCGCCTATCGGCACTACAAGGACGACCCGGCGTTCTGCGCCGAGCTGGAAGATCTGCTGAACAACTACGCCGGCCGGCCCAGCCTGCTCTACTTCGCCGAGAAGATGACCCGCGACCTGGGCGGCGCGAAGATCTACCTCAAGCGCGAGGACCTGAACCACACCGGCGCGCACAAGATCAACAACGTGCTCGGGCAGGTCCTGCTGGCCAAAAAGATGGGCAAGACCCGCGTCATCGCCGAGACCGGCGCGGGCCAGCACGGGGTGGCGACCGCCACCGCCGCCGCCCTCATGGGCATGGAGTGCGAGGTCTTCATGGGCCGCGAGGACACCGAGCGCCAGGCCCTCAACGTCTATAAAATGCGCCTGCTGGGCGCCCAGGTCCACGCCGTCACCTCGGGCACCGCCACCCTCAAGGACGCGGTCTCCGAGACCATGCGCGAGTGGACCAGCCGCATCGCCGACACCCACTATGTGCTGGGCAGCGTGATGGGCCCCCACCCCTTCCCCACCATCGTGCGCGATTTCCAGGCGGTCATCTCCAAGGAGATCAAGGAGCAGTGCCTGGAGAAGGAGGGGCGGCTGCCCGACGCGGTCTTCGCCTGCGTGGGCGGCGGCAGCAACGCCATCGGCGCGTTCTACCACTTCATCGGCGACCCCTCGGTCCGCCTGGTCGGCTGCGAGGCGGCGGGACGCGGCGTGGACACCTTCGAGACGGCGGCCACCATCGCCACGGGCAGCCTGGGCATCTTCCACGGGATGAAGTCCTACTTCTGCCAGGACCAGTACGGGCAGATCGCGCCGGTCTACTCCATCTCGGCCGGGCTGGACTACCCGGGCATCGGCCCCGAGCACGCCTGGCTCCACGACATCGGCCGGGCGGAATACCTCCCCGTCACCGACGAGCAGGCGGTGCAGGCCTTCGAGTACCTGTCGCGCACCGAGGGCATCATCCCCGCCATCGAAAGCGCCCACGCGGTCTACTCCGCCATGCAGGCGGCCCCCGAAATGGGGCGCGACCGGATCGTGGTCATCAATATTTCCGGACGCGGCGACAAGGACTGCGCCGCCATCGCCCGCTACCGGGGGGAGGATCTTCATGACTAAGCTTGCAGACGCGTTTTCCGGGGGGAAGGCCTTCATCCCCTTCCTCACCTGCGGCGACCCCGACCTGGAGACCACCGGGGCACTCGTCCGCGCCATGGCCGCGGCGGGCGCCGACCTCATCGAGCTCGGCATCCCCTTCTCCGACCCCACGGCCGAGGGGCCGGTCATCCAGGCCGCCAACCTGCGCGCCCTCTCGGGCGGCGTGACCACCGATAAAATCTTCGACTTCGTCCGCGCGCTGCGCAGGGACGTGACCGTCCCGCTCGCCTTCATGACCTACGCCAACGTGGTCTTCTCCTACGGCATCGACCGCTTCCTCGAAACCTGCGCGCAGATCGGGGTGCAG
>CAZVHV010000218.1:0-3136 GCA_964627025.1 uncultured Oscillospiraceae bacterium
CCGGACACCATGTTCACCCGCATCCTGACCATCTTCAACCCCCAGGACACCTCCACCTCCAGCCGCTGCCCCCTCTATTCCGCCGCGCTGCGCCTGCTGCGGGCCCGCCCCCTGCTCGGCGCGGGCCTGGGCACCGACGCGGTGCGCCAGGCGGTGAAGGACCTGAACCTCTACCACGGGGTCGCCCCCTTCGTCCACGCCCATGACATCTACCTGCAGATCTGGTCCGAGACCGGGCTGCTCGGCATCCTCTCCTTTGTCGGGGCCATGGGCTGGAACATCAAGCAGGCCGTGCGGGCGGCCCTGTCGGACGCCTGCCCCGCCTCCGTGCGCCTGACCGCCATCGGCGGCGCCTCGGCCCTGGCCGGCATCCTGGTCTGCGGCATCGCCGACTACATCTGGAACTATCCGCGGGTCATGGTGATATTCTGGTTCCTCGTCGCCGTCACCCTTTCCGCCGTCCGGCTGAGCAGGCGCGCCGAACACATCGAAGGAGACACGCTATGAAAATTACGCAGCTTCTCGCCCAGTCCCGTCCCACCCTTTCCTTTGAAGTCTTTCCGCCCAAAAAGGACGGCGACTACACCCCCATCCGCAGCGCGGTGGAGACCATCGCGCTGCTGAAGCCGGACTTTATGAGCGTTACTTACGGCGCCGGGGGCGGCACCTCGGCCTATACGGGCAACATCGCCGCCGCCGTGCAGAGCCGGGGGGTCGCCGCGCTGGCCCACCTCACCTGCGTCTCCTCCACCCTGGAGGACACGCGGGCGCAGCTCGACCAGCTGAAATCGCTGGGGATCGAAAACATCCTCGCCCTCCGGGGCGACCTGCCCGCAGGGGCGTCCCTCGACGACCCCCGCCCCTACCGCCACGCCTGCCAGCTGGTGCGCGAGCTGGCCGCCGACGGCAGCTTCTGCGTGGGCGGCGCCTGCTACCCCGAGGGGCATGTGGAGTCGCGCAGCCAGTCCGAGGACCTCGACCATTTAAAGGAAAAGGTGGACAGCGGGTGCGGCTTCCTCATCACCCAGATGTTTTTCGACAACAGCGCCCTCTACAGCTTCCTCTACCGGATGCAGGCCAAGGGGATTTTCGTCCCGGTCATCGCGGGCATCATGCCGGTGACCAACGCGGGCCAGATCTCCAGGATCATCAGCCTGTCGGGCGCCACCCTCCCCCACCGCTTCCGCATGATTTTGGACAAATTCGGCGACGACCCGGCCGCCATGAAGCAGGCCGGCATCGCCTACGCCACCGAGCAGATCGTGGACCTGATCGCCAACGGCGTGCGCGGCGTCCATGTCTACACCATGAACAAGCCGGACATCGCCGCGGCCATCGCCGCCAATCTGTCCGACATTTTAAAGCGATGACGGTCGATCGGGCGGAAATCGCCCGCTATCTGGGCTACGGCTCGGCCGTCCCCGACGGCGAGGTGGCGGCGCGCATCAGCTTCTGCCTGCACGCGCTGGCGGCCTCCACCCCCCGCCACGTCTTCCGGACCATGCCGCGGAGCAGCCTGGTCATCCGGAGCGCGGACCTGGACCAGCACCTTGAAGGGTGCGACCGGCTCTGCCTCTTCGCCGCCACCCTGGGCACCCAGACGGACACCCTCCTGCGCCGCTGGACGGCCGCCGACATGTCGCTGGCCGTGGTGGGCCAGGCCTGCGCCGCCGCCATGCTCGAGGGCTACGCCGACGACTGCATGGCCGAGCTCGGCGCCGCGCTGCCCAGGGGGCAGTATCTCCGTCCTCGCTTCAGCCCCGGCTACGGCGACTTCTCCCTCTCCTACCAGCGCGCCCTGCTCGACCTGCTGGACGCCGGCCGCCGCATCGGTCTTTCGCTGACCGAGGGCGGGATGCTGGTGCCGGTGAAATCCATCACGGCGGTCATCGGCATCACCCACGACCGCGCCAGCTGCCATATCCACAAATGTTCGGACTGTTCCAAAACCGACTGTCCCTTTCGAAAGGAGTAAGCCCCATGGATATTCTTGCCGCCGCCCGCCGGCAGCGCATCTTTTTCGACGGCGCGATGGGCACCATGCTGCAGGACGCCGGCCTGCCCGCCGGCCGCCTGCCCGACCTCTGGTGCCTGGAACAGCCTGAGACGATCAAGGGCATCCACGCCGCCTACCTCAGGGCGGGCAGCCGCATCCTCAAGACCAACACCTTCGGTTCCAACTCCTACAAGCTCGCCCCCTACGGGGCCACCACCCGCCAGGTAGTGGAGGCCGCCGTCGGCCTCGCCAGAAGCGCCATCGCCGAGACGGGCGCGGAGGCCTGGGTGGCGCTGGACCTCGGCCCGACCGGAAAACTCCTCAAGCCCTACGGCGACCTGGACTTTGAGGCCGCCGTCTCCCTCTTCGCGGAAACGGCGAAGGCGGGGGCCGAGGCGGGCGCGGACTGCATCCTTATCGAAACGATGAGCGACACCTACGAGCTGAAGGCGGCCGTGCTGGCGGCCCGGGAAAACACCGACCTGCCCATCTTCGCCACCCTGATCTTCGACGAGACCGGCAGGCTGCTCACCGGCGGCGACATCCCCGCCGTCGTGGCCCTTCTGGAGGGGCTCGGCGTGGACGCCTTCGGCCTCAACTGCGGCATGGGTCCCGCCCAGATGGTCCCGCTGGTGGAGGAGCTGCTGCGCTACACCTCCACCCCCGTCATCGTCAACCCCAACGCCGGCCTGCCCCGCACCGAGGCGGGCGTGACGGTGTTCGACGTCTCCCCCGACGACTTCGCGCGGGAGATGGCCGCCCTCGCGCCCAAGGCCCTGCTGCTGGGCGGCTGCTGCGGCACCACCCCCGCCCACATCGCCGCCATGGCTGCGGCGTGCAGGGACATCCCCGCCGAGCCGGTCACCGAAAAGTCCCGGCTCCTCATCTCCTCCTACGGCCGCGCGGTCGTCTTCGACAACGACCCGATCGTCATCGGCGAGCGCATCAACCCCACGGGCAAGAAGCGGCTCCAGCAGGCGCTGCGGGAGCACGACATGGACTATCTCCTGCGGGAGGGGCTCAGCCAGCAGGACGCGGGCGCCCAGGTGCTGGACGTGAACGTCGGCCTGCCCGGGCTGGACGAGAAGGCCATGCTGCCCGAGGCGGTGCAGGCACTCCAGAGCATCACCCCCCTGCCCC
>CAZVHV010000219.1:0-3115 GCA_964627025.1 uncultured Oscillospiraceae bacterium
AGTTTACCAGTTACATTTATACCTGTTCCAGAACTCTCCGGTTATTTTCCCATCTTCCAGCTTTTGCGTATACCATTTGGGAGCATCGTAATCGAACTGGATGCTGTGTCCCGGATCAGCATTTTTTATCTGATACCGGTACTGCAACTCCAGCCGGATCGCATCCAACATTTCTTCATCTGGCCTAATGAACGGTAACGCCAAAAGTGCTTGATCAATGGAATCGTAAAGTTCGTCAATACCATCAAACTGCGTTGAATGTCCCGTCCACTTAAAGTATTGCATAATGCTGGTTACCGCTGAAAGCATTCTTTCGTTATCCAAGTGCTTCACGCCTCCATGAGCTGATCTTTCATATCCGTAAAGTTGCACCAGGGCTCGGCGGAGAATAGTGTTGAAACCGCTTTTGCCCGGTCTCCACCATTGTTGTCCATGATCATGGGGAGAATCATTTGGGCACTTGACAAGACATCATTCCTGCGGGAATCGTCCACTGTTTCATCCAGACAATTGGACGCTTTATCGAGGTATATCTGTTGGCATGGCAGACTGCCTTCAATCTCATCCAGTACCATTGTGAGTTTTTGCCATGTGACGGGACTGAGCTCGTCCTGCAGAAGATCAAAGATTCGGGCGCTTCGGTTGATCCGGTAGGTGAACAGCCCATCTCTCAAACTGATCCGATCCCAGACATATTCGACTTCAGTAACAACCCTCTCAATCCTTCCACGATACCTCTGTGCACGGATGGCAATATCCATCGCCTCATCCACAGCTTTGGTCAGACGTTGCTTGATAACCGATGGAATTTTGGCGCTTTGCTTCTTGATATCGATGTTCCACAGATCATCCAGGGTGTTCGGGATATCCACCTTGATGCGGGCATGCTTTGTAAGCTCACCTTTGGGGCGTCCGAACCAGGTTCCCCAGATGATCAGCCGCTCATTGCGGTAAATGTAGAAGCCTTGCCGGGTGCGGTAGCTTTCCAAACCTCCAAGTTTCTTCATGTCTTCCTTGGAGATGTCCTTCTGGAAAGGCAGAATATAGGGCTGCGCCAACACATGGCGCTCGACGTTGCTGCTGTCCTTGACGGCAATGTCGATCATCCGTCGCTGGTTGGTCTTTTTGTGGTGCTCCAGAAACGGATCAAGACCCGAGAGTTTATGCTCGTTGATATAAATACTGAGCCTTGGCGCTTTATCCCCAGGTCTTTTATTGAGAAAGCGATGGAAAATGAGGGACAGGTAGTTTTCTGTGACTTCTGCCAACCTCTGCAGTTCAGTGTAGATTCCAGCGCTGCCGATGTCCTTTTGAATGACATCAAAATTCTCCCAGATCACCACTGTGCCGGATTCCAAGAGCTCCAGTTGATCACAGTTGCGAAGATGCGGGATTTCCTCCGGTGCATGCACAATCAGCGTCCAGTCTTGGTTCTTCTCGATCTCGTCCAGATCCCAAGTCATGGCCGACACTGTGCCGTTCTTCTTGGTAATCACCGTGAGCTTCCGGCACTGGGAAAGGGATGCGGCCTTAAGCCCAAGACCAAATCGGCCCAAGTCGTTTTCTGCCCGCTCGCTGCCTTTCCTGACGCTGCCGTATTTCATTGCATCGAAAAGCTCGTCGTGCGTCATACCGGAACCGTTGTCGGTGATCGTGACGAAACATTCTGTTGGTGAATACGGGAAACCTATCTGTACCTGTGATGCCCCTGCGCTGATGCTGTTGTCAATGATATCGGCGATCGCCGCCTCAAAGGAGTATCCCATTGCCCGCATGGAGAACATCAGTACTTCTGCAGTTGGGCGATTTTGTATGATTTGAGCCATTCAATTTGCTCCTTTTGCTCAAGTAGAAACAGCCAGTTATCGGTCCTCTGCAGAAACATCGATAGGGGAAATCGTTTCATCACCGGGCCTGTCCCGAATGTCGTGGAGTATGTTGACGAGAATGTCGAACGGGGTCGAAAACGCTTGCCATCAGTTTCCAGTTTAAGCCAACCGACCGTTTCTGTCAATCGGGCAAGGGTGGATTGCAAGAGAGGAATCTACTTGTAGCCCTTGACCTGGCGAAAGCCGCGCTCCGCTGCCAGGAAATCGGCGGCAGCGCTGCGTAGGGTCATCGCGCCATTCTTGAAGTTCCACACGCGGCGAATGCCAGGCAGGCGGAAATAGAATCAGAAGTTGTCGCTCTAGCCGTTCAGGTACCGGAAGCCAAACACCTTTTTGAACTGCTGAAGATAGAATCTGATAAGAAGATCTTGTTCCATCCGAAGAACAACTGGAATCAAAGAAGGCCAAGATCGGAACCGGACGCCACCAACGCGAGCTTCATATGCCAAGGTTTTTGCTGAACTGAAGGCTTCAGGTAGATGCCAGAAGAAATCGCTGAACTTCTCAACAAATGAGTTGGAACCCGCTTCGGCGGGTTTTTCATTTTAACCCTGCATGGTCGCTGTAGAAGTACCTCAAAAAGCCCTTAGCAGCTGATGAAGCTGCCGAGGGCTTTTGATTTTGAATTATGCGGCGCGTGCCAAGGGCATGATCAGGCGAATTGGCACACCCATTTCCTGCGCATACTCGCAGGTCTTCGCCGTTCCGCCTAGCTGCCCGTCGTAGGCAGCCAAAAGCAGATCAGCATTATCGACCAGGTAGCGATTACGCCGGAACATGCATGCCTTGGTGTACTCATGCCCAGTCGCGGTGACGATATCCGCCGAAGCAAAAAGCCGATCATGCCGCATCCGGTACTCGTCGTTCCAACGGTCTGCTTGAGCATCAAATGGGCTGACCATCTCCAGGATGATCCAGGGGTACTTCTCCTGTAGCTCCAGCACCACCTCCGCGGCGAACATGTCCATGCCCAGCGCGCCGCCGCTAATGAAATATGCATAGCCTTCACCGATCAGGTCTTCGATCGTATCCTTCAGGCGAGCCTTGAACTCGATGCAGCGCGGATCGTTCTCGTCGTACCCGAAGGGCATCTTGGAGGGTCGATACCCCGTGAACGCGCAGCGCTTGTATCCTGACTTCGTGCGCCTGCGGATGATGTTGTTCATTTCAACCCCTCCTGTTCCTCGATGTCCTGCTCTACACAGAAAGCAATGACGCGTGAAACC
>CAZVHV010000220.1:0-3110 GCA_964627025.1 uncultured Oscillospiraceae bacterium
CATCGCCGACCGGCTGGCCGAGCGCGGCCGCACACCGCTCTACTTCGCCCGCGGCGGCGAGCTCCTGGGCGTCATCGCGGTGGCCGACACCGTGAAGCCGAGCAGCCGGGCGGCGGTGGAGGGCTTCCGCAGCCTGGGCATCGAAGTCATCATGCTGACCGGCGACAACGCGCGCACCGCGGCGGCCATCGGTGGGGAGCTTGGCATCGACAAGGTCATCGCCGAGGTCCTCCCGCAGGACAAGGAGCGGCAGGTGGCCGCCCTGCAGGCCGAGGGGAAGAAGGTCGCCATGGTGGGCGACGGCATCAACGATTCTCCCGCGCTGGTGCGGGCGGACGTGGGGCTTGCCATCGGGGGCGGCACCGACATCGCCATCGAGTCGGCCGACGTCGTCCTGATGAAAAACGACCTGATGGATGCCGTGACCGCCGTCAGGCTCTCCCGGGCCGTCATTCGCAACATCCGCCAGAACCTGTTCTGGGCATTTTTCTACAACGTCATCGGCATCCCGCTGGCCGCCGGCGTGTTTTATCCGCTGCTGGGCTGGCAGCTCAGCCCCATGTTCGCCGCGGCGGCCATGAGCCTGTCGTCGGTGTCGGTGGTGTCCAACGCGCTGCGGCTGCGGCTGTTCCGGGTGAACGCGCCGGTCCCGGCAGTCCGGGAAGAAAAAAAGGAGGAAACAAAAATGCAGAAGAAACTGAGGATCGAAGGCATGAGCTGCGCCCATTGTTCGGCGCGCGTGGAAAAGGCGCTCAACGCGCTGGACGGCGTGTCCGCGGTGGTGGACCTGGCGGGAAAATCCGCGACCGTCACCCTGACCCGTCCTGTGTCCGACGAAGCGCTGAAGGCCGCCGTGACCGACGCGGGCTACGAAGTCGTATCCATCGTCTGAACGCGGGCCGACGGGAAGGGGAGAGGATCGGATGGCGACCCTGCTGATCAAAAACGCGCGGTATATCGTCTCCTGTGATGACAACGACACATTGTGGGAGAGGGCCAATCTGCTGATCCGGGACGGGGTGATCCTCTCCATCGGCCCGGAATACGAGCGGGCCGACGGGACGATCGACGCCTCGGATATGGCGGTCTACCCCGGGCTCATCAACACCCACCACCACCTTTACCAGCTGTTTTCCCGCAATCTGCCGGAAGTGCAGAAAATGGACCTCTTCCCGTGGCTGCTCACCCTCTATGAGGTGTGGAAGAACCTGGACGAGGAGGTGGTCGAAAACTCGTCGCTGGTCGGCATGGGCGAGCTGCTCAAGACGGGCACCACGACCTGCTTCGACCACCATTACATATTCCCGGACCGGGCCGGCGACTTTATCGCGGTGCAGTTCCGCGCCGCCGCCCAGCTCGGCATCCGGATGCACGCCTCCCGGGGGTCCATGGACCTCTCGCGGAAGGACGGGGGGCTCCCGCCCGACTCGGTCGTGCAGACCATCGACGAGATTCTGCGCGACTCCGAGCGTATCGTCAAGGTGTGGCATGACGACGGGCCCTATTCCATGCGCCGGGTGGCCCTCGCGCCCTGCTCGCCCTTTTCGGCCAGCGGCGACCTGATGCGCGAGAGCGCAAAGCTGGCCCGCGCCCTCGGCGTCCGCCTCCACACCCATCTGGCCGAGACGAAGGACGAGGAGCGCTACACGCGGGAGAAATTCGGGATGCGCCCGCTGGCCTACCTGCAAAGCCTCGGCTGGCTGGGCTCGGACGTGTGGTACGCCCACGGCATCCACTTCAACGACGACGAGCTGCGCCTCCTGGCCGCCACCGGCACCGGCGTGGCGCACTGTCCCATCTCCAATATGAAGCTCTCCTCCGGGGTGTGCCGCCTGCCCGAGATGCTCCGCCTGGGCGTCCCGGTGGGCCTGGCGGTGGACGGCTCGGCCTCCAACGACGGGTGCAGCCTGCTGGAGGAGCTGCGGGTCGCCTACCTGCTGCACCGGCTCTCCTGGGGCGCCGCCGCCCCGACGGGGTACGACCTGCTGAAGCTTGCCACCCGCGGCTCGGCGCGGCTTCTGGGCCGCGGCGACATCGGCCATCTCGCCCCCGGCATGGCGGCCGACCTGTTCCTGATCGATCTGGAGCGCATCCCGCTGGTCGGCGCGCAGTTCGACCCAAAGTCCCTGCTGGGCACGGTCGGGTGGAAGGGCTGTGTGGACATCACCATCGTGAACGGCCGCGCCGTCGTGCAGAACGGGGAGCTCACCACCGTGGACGAGGCCGAGCTGGTGGCCAGGGCCAACCGCACGGTCCGGCGCTATTTGGGCAGATAAGGCGGGAAACCCATCAAAACGGAAAAACGGCACAGCCGAAAGGCTGTGCCGTTTTTCCGCCTTCAAACCCTTTGTCCGCGCATAGGAAGGAGAAGAAAAAAATAGATATGGTATGGGGGCCGGAAGCCGGAAGCGCGCGAAGAAATTTGTCGGCGGATTGTTTCCGGGAAGAGGTTGACAGTTGGAACCCATTCTACCATAATAAGGATATCAGATAAGCTGTTTTAAAGGAGGGGAGCTTTATGAGCACCGGCAAACCGAGGATACTTTTCCGCATGTCGCTGGCTGTGATGCTGATCCTGACCACGTCGGCCTGCGCCTTGCCCCGCGTCAGCAACGACCCGAACGCCACGCCCCTCACCGGGGAGGAGCTGGCCTATTTCAACGGCAGCGAATTCTTCAACGGCGATGACCTGAACATCCGCAACCAGTTTTTGTATTCCCTCTACAGCGACGCGAAGGAGATCGATCTGTTCGAGCTGTTCTACTGCGGCAGCGGGACGGCCGAGCATATGACCGACGACGAGCTCCGGGCCGTCGTCGCGGCCGCCGGGGAGGGATGGTCGGTTGACAATCTGCCCTGCCCGTGCGAAAAGATCAGCCGCGCCGATATGGACGCCGTGCTGACCGAGAACATGGGGCTGAAGCTGGACGACATGGCCGGCGTAAACCTGGACCGCTTCCTCTATCTGCCGGCGTACGACGCGTACTATCATTTCCACGGCGACACCAACTATCGCGGCGGCGTCGCCTTCTATGCCGGCGAGCGGCAGGGCGATCTGATCCGGCTTTATTACGAGGACAGCGTTCTTGATAACTGCGACAAGGTCGTGA
>CAZVHV010000221.1:0-3102 GCA_964627025.1 uncultured Oscillospiraceae bacterium
GGTACGGTGCTGCACAACGGTTCCGCCGACTGTGTCGGGCTGATCGTCGTGCACAGGGGACAACTGCGCGCCTATATCCTTTCGGATGAAGGGAAGGAAGTGACGCTCTACCGGCTGTTTGAGCGGGACATCTGCCTGTTCTCCGCCTCCTGCATGCTCTCCAGCATCCAGTTCGATATCATGCTCGAGGCCGAGCGGGACACCGAACTCTGGGTGATCCCGGTCGCGGTCTATCAGGAATTGATGGAGCACTCCCTTGCGGTTTCGAACTATACCAGTGAGCTGATGGCGACGCGCTTCTCCGAGGTGATGTGGCTCATGGATCAGATCCTCTTCAAAAGCTTTGATGCCCGCCTCGCCTCCTTCCTGCTGGAGGAGAGCAGCATCGAGGAGAGCGACGAGCTTTCCATCACGCATGAAAAGATCGCGCATCATCTGGGAACGGCGCGGGAGGTCGTGACCCGCATGCTGAAATATTTTCAATCCGAGGGTATGGTCGCCCTCTCGCGGGGCGGGATCAGGCTGACCAACCGAAAAAAACTGAGCGCCCTGGCGGAATGACCCGCAGGGCGCTCAGGCTTATTGGCTCAACCGAGCATTTTGAGTATTTCCGCCTTGGGCCTTACCCCGACGGCCTGCTTTACCACCTTGCCGTCCTTCATGACCACCAGGGTGGGGATGCTCATGACGCCGAACTGTGCCGCAAGCTGAGGCTGCTCATCCACATTGATCTTGGCGACCTTTGCGCTTCTGACTTCGCCCGCGATCTCATCGATGACCGGCGATACCATCCGGCAGGGGCCGCACCAAGAGGCCCAGAAATCAATCAGCACCGGCTGATCGCAACTCAAAACTTCATTCTGAAAATTTTCCTTCGTGATAGTGACAACTGACATAGTTATCGCTCCTTTCGTTTATTGAGGTTAGTATACCCGGAAAATCGCCTGCCTTCTGTGATAAAATCACATAATGTTCCATAAGATTGGGGGAAAAGCATGCTGCGTGACCAGCTTTTGAAATACGCCTCGACCGATGCCTGTCCCATGCATATGCCCGGGCACAAAAGGAACACCGCGCTTTTGGGAGAAGGGCTGCCTTATTCCATCGATATCACCGAGATCGACGGGTTTGACAATCTGCACGACCCGCACGGCGTGCTCCTGGATACCGCCGGTCTCGCCGCTGCGTTATACGGCAGCAGGCGGGCCTTTCTGCTCATCAATGGCAGCACCGCCGGGATTCTGGCCGCCATCCGTGGCACAGTGAAACGCGGAGAAAAGATCATCATGGCGCGCAACTGCCATAAATCCGTCTATCACGCGGCCGAGCTGAACCTGCTGAAGACCGTGTATCTTATGCCGGAGGCCGACGGAGAGACGGGGATCGGCGGGAGCGTCACGGCCGAGCAGGTGGAGCGCGCGCTGCGGGAGCATCCGGACGCGAAGCTCGTGGTGATCACGTCGCCCACGTATGAGGGGGTGGTCAGCGATATCTGCGCGATTTCGGACGCCGCGCACAGAAGGGGCGTCCCTGTGCTGGTGGATGAGGCGCACGGCGCGCATCTCGGCTTTTCTGGCGGATTCCCGGCGGAAGCGCTGAAAAGCGGCGCGGATCTCGTGATCATGAGTTTGCATAAAACCCTGCCCGCGCTGACCCAGTGCGCACTCGCACATGTCGGCGGAAGCCTGGTCGACGCGGAAAAAATCGCAGGGCAGCTGGCGATTTTCGAGACCAGCAGTCCTTCTTACGTGCTCATGTCCTCCATCGACGACTGCGTCAGGCGGCTCGCGGCGGAAAAAAACGCCCTTTTTACGGCCTATGAGCAACGCATGCAACGGTTTGACGATGCGGTGAGAGGGCTGGAAAAGCTGCGTGTGCTCTGTCACGGCGCTGACAGGCTTTTGGACCATGAAACATTTTTCCGCTATGATCCGGGCAAAGTCGTGATCTGCACCGGAAGGACCGGCCTGACCGGCAGCACGCTTACCGCCCTGCTCCGGGACCGGTACCGCATCGAGCTTGAGATGGCCTATGCCGGTTATGCGATCGGCATGACGAGCATCTGCGACCCGGAGGAACACGTTCAGCGGCTTGCGGACGCCCTGATCGAGATCGACCGCTGCGCCGAAGCAAACGGCGCCTCCGGCCGCGCCGCCTCCCTGTGCCCGCTGCCGCCGCAGGAAAAACCGATCTGGCAGGCGGTGGAGGAGGAGGGGATCTTCCTGCCTCTGGAGGACGCCGCGGGGGCAATGTCGCTGGAATATGTGTGGGCCTACCCGCCTGGAATACCGCTCATCACGCCGGGAGAGCGCATCGAGGAACGCATGATCCGGTTCATCGGATCGCTCGCGGCCTCCTCCGTCGGCATTCACAGCACAAAAGGAAAGATGCCGCGGCTGATTTATGCCGGGCGCGGATAAGACGCACGCTTCTGCGGTGTAAAGGAGGAAACCATGCCATCAAATCTGAGGGAAATCAATCTGGAGGAGGGCAAGCCGACGGCGGCGGCCGCCATCCGAAGGCTTACCTTTGAAATTTCGTTCAGCCGCCGTTCCGGCGTGGCTGTCCTGAAAATCATCCACGGTTATGGGTCCTCCGGCACCGGCGGGCGCATCCGGGTGGAAGCGCGGGGCTATCTCCTGCGCCTCAAGGAGAGGCGTGAGATCCGGGACTTTATTCCCGGCGAGCAGTTTTCGATTTTCGAGGAGCCAACCCGCGCCGCCTTCCTCCTCTGCGGGCAGCTGCGCAAGGAGCGCGACCTGGAACGCCATAACAACGGCGTGACCTATATCGTACTGTAAGGCAAGAGAAAACGGACGGGGTATCCCGTCCGTTTTGCGTTGTGTATGTCTGAAGGGTCAGCAGTGCAGGCTGCTCAGCACTTCCCCGATGGCGCCGGAGATGACCAGATCCGCCTGCCGGTCCATGGAGGTCGGACTCTTGTTGATGAGCACCAGCCTGCTGCCGGAGTAGTAGCTGATCAGTCCGGCGGCGGGGTAGACCACAAGGGAGGTGCCGCCGATGATCAGGACATCGGCACTGCGGATATAGTGCGTGGCCAGGCGCATCATATCGGAGCTCAGTCCTTCTTCGTAGAGCACC
>CAZVHV010000222.1:0-3099 GCA_964627025.1 uncultured Oscillospiraceae bacterium
GGATAACGGCATCTACACGATCGACGCCACCATGAGCATATCCGAAGGCTTTGAATATGGTCGGGATTTGGTGCTGCGCGAGGATATGGCTATGATATCCTTCATCGATCTGAGCGCGCTGATCGACGCGGTGCACGAGTTGCCCTTTACGATAAACGACCTCGACCTGAAGGATTACTCCGGCTGGACGTATGCAAACGGGACGATAACATTTACCTATGACGGCCCCTCGTTTGCGGCGGCCTATGATGAAGCGTCCAAGGAGCTGCGCCTGACGCGCAGCGGCGAAGTGGCGATACTCTCCGATACCGCAAACGGCATGGCAACGCAGTCCGGCTCGGTGCTGATCGATATTACGCTGGTATTGAAAGCCAAAGAATAAAGATGAAAATGAAACGGCTGTTATTTTGATGTAAGTCCCGGCGCTCATGAAGACCGGACAGTAACATAATTTTTTTAATTCGAAAAGGGGGGTTTTTATGAAAAAGTTACTTTTCACGCTTTTAGCCATCTTGCTGGCCATAGGAATGGCGGCCTGCTCCGCGCCCGCCGCGCAGCAGACGCCTGCCGCGCCGCCCGCTGCCGCAACCACCGAAGTGCCGACGCCCGAGCCTACGCCCGAACCCGCCGTTGTCGTGTTCACCGACGCCGCGCTGGAAGCCAAGGTGCGCGAAGCGATGGGTAAGCCGGAGGGCGATATCACGCTTGCCGAGGCCAAGGCGGTTCTGAAACTGGATCTTTCGAACGAGAGTTTTGACGACATGAACAGCCAGAACGGGGGTATCCGGGACATCAGCGATCTAAAGTGCTTTACCAGCCTGGAGGATCTGAATATTTCATTTAACGATATCAGCGATCTCTCGCCGCTTGCTGAATTGAAATCAATAAAAAGCTTAGGGTTTACCGGCATTGCGCCCAAAGACCTGTCCGTGCTGAAGGGCTTGACAAACATGACCTGCCTGATTTTTGACTGGACTTGTGACGAAAGCCAGTGGCGAAACGGGGATGTAAGCTTAGATTTTATGGCGGATATGAAGGATCTGGAGATTTTTTCTGCCATTGGCGGTGGCATCAAGGATATCACCGCGCTAGGCGGTTTGACGAAGATTTGGAGCCTGTATCTCGAAAACAATGCGATTACAGATATCAGTTCGCTCGCCAATCTTACGAAGCTGAAAGAACTGAAACTGAGCAATAATCCGATTGGTGATTACAGCCCGCTCAACGACATTTATCCAAAATTAGATTTTGCTGATTTTGAAATGAAATGATCATTCGTCGCAAATAAAAGAAAGAGGTTTTATGATGAAAAAGGCACTATTCGCATTATTCGCACTATTATTGGTACTGAGCTTAGCGGCATGTTCCGCGCCCGCCGCGCAGGAGACGCCCATCGCGCCGCCCGCGGCCGCATCCGTCCAACCAGCAGCGGAGCCTACGCCCGAACCCACGCCTACGCCCGAACCGATTGTCGTGTTCACCGATCCTGTTCTTGAGGAGCTTGTGCGCAAAGCGATGAACAGGCCAGAGGGTGACATCACGCTCGCCGAGGCGGCGGCCGTTACGGAATTGAACATGGAGATGGACGGCGGCGTCCCAATCGCCAGAGTTGCGGACGTCAGCGGCCTCAAACAGTTCCCCAACCTCATTCACCTGAACCTGAACTGGGCGCTTTACGATGGCGATGAGGTCTTTGACATCAGCCCGCTGGCGGGTTTAACCAAGCTGGAGCGCCTCTATCTCTGCTGCGCCAATATCGCCGATATCAGCGCGCTTGCCGGCATGACCAACATGAAGGATCTTTGGATATGGGGCAACCGGAATATCACAGATATCAGCGCGCTCGCCGGCATGACGCAGATGGAGAGTCTGTGGCTCAATGGCAACCAGATCACCGACATCAGCGCGCTCGCCAACATGAAAAACCTGGTCTACCTCTACATGGAGGATAATCAGGTGACAGATCTGTCGCCGCTGGCCGGGCTTACCAAACTGACGAACATCCTGTTGTCCGGCAACCCGGCCACCGACTACTCACCGCTTAAAGATGTATATTCCAACCTTGAGGAAAAGGATTTTGAAATCAACTAAAACGAAATATATGCCATTCAATGCGCCTGTCACCGGACAGGCGCATTTTTTGTGAAAATAATTCCAAATGTGGGCTGCCAGCTCACTTTTTTCGATTTGGATTTTGTAATACCCAGTATACTGCTCATTTGAAAAATATTTCCTTCAAGGCGAGGGTCCAGAGCAGGACGGAGCTTGTGCGTTTCCTTCTGGGTATATATCTCCGTCCACGGAATCAAGAACCCCTGATAAACAGCGGTTTTTGAGGCCCCTCACCCGAAAAGGTGAGGGGCTTTTTTGCGTAAAATCACCCGGTTTGGTGACGCAACACGGTCCTGATTTCTGTAAGATGAAGAAAACGCTGCATACCAAGGGGGGATTTATTTGAAAAAAATTGCGTGGTACGCACGGTGCTTTATGGCAGCCTCCATTTTCTGTGCGGCCGCTTTTGCGGCGGTGCTTATCCTGCAACCTTCGAATTGGAAGCCGTATGCGGTTGTGGCCTTGTCAGCAGGATTGATTGTCACTTTCCTTTTTTTCACCATGAACCAAAGGCTCACTGCCGCACGGCTGATTGTCGAGAATCAGATTCTCCATATTCAGCCCGCCGTCCTTCGTGAGCGGGACAGCATGAAAGAAAGCGAGGCCGAGTCCTTCGAAACCGTCGAGATGTTCGTATCCTGCTTTGGCATCCTGCTGGGCTCCAAGATCATCAAGTTCAATCAGGAAGGTATCCAGCTCAAAGCCGTAGAGATCGGGCGGGATTATCTCTCGCTGGACTACGGCAGGGATACGGATATTCGCAGCATCAGGCTGATCCATTCAAGGCCCGATAACTCCGTTCTTGCGGACATTGTTGAGAAGTTTCGTTATGAAACCGGGATTACTCCCACGATTACACACTGAAGGAGGATTATTTTATGGAAAACAAATTGGCAGCACATACAAAATCATACGCCGCAAAAGCGGGCAGGCGTTTTCTTGCCCTGCTTCTGTCCTGTGTCCTGATTTTCAGTCTAAGCGCCTGCG
>CAZVHV010000223.1:0-3090 GCA_964627025.1 uncultured Oscillospiraceae bacterium
AAAAAAGAAAAAGAACATAAAAAAAAACGTTTTACAGATAATAAAGCCATCAACGCAAAAGGAGTACTGTTTCATGGCAAATAAAATCACGACAGACGGCAACACGGCGGCGGCGATGGCGGCGTACGCGTTCACGGAGGTGGCGGCGATTTATCCCATCACCCCCTCCTCCCCCATGGCCGAGATCACGGACGAATGGTCGGCCCTTGGAAAAACCAATATCTTCGGCCAGACCGTCCGGGTGGTAGAAATGCAGTCGGAGGCCGGCGCGGCCGGGGCGATGCACGGCTCGCTGGAAGCGGGCGCCCTCACCGCCACCTACACGGCTTCCCAGGGCCTGCTTCTCATGGTTCCGAACATTTATAAAATGGTGGGCGAACTGCTGCCCGGCGTCCTGCACGTGTCCGCCCGCGCGCTCTCGGTGCACGCGCTCTCCATATTCGGCGACCACCAGGACGTCATGGCCTGCCGGCAGACCGGCGCGCCCATGCTTGCCTCGGCCAACGCACAGGAAGCGCTGGACCTGGGCTGCGTTTCGCATCTCTCGGCCATCTCCTGTTCGCTTCCCTTCATCCACTTTTTCGACGGTTTTCGGACCTCCCACGAATATCTGAATATAGAAGACATCGATTATACGGACCTCGCAAAGCTGGTAGACCGGGAAGCCCTGCAACGCTTCCGGGACAGGTCGCTCAATCCCGCGCATCCGCTGATCAAAGGCACGGCCCAGAACCCGGACATCTACTTCCAGGGCCGCGAAGTCCAGAACCCGTGGTTCGACCGCGCGCCGGACATCGTGGCCGGGTATATGGACAGGCTCTCCGCGCTCACCGGACGCGCCTACCGTCCCTTCGACTACTACGGCCCGTCCGACGCGGAGGATATCGTGGTCGCCATGGGCTCGGTATGCGATACCGCAAAAGAAACGGTGAATTATCTCAGCTCCAAAGGGCAGAAAGCCGGTCTGCTGCAGGTGCGGCTGTACCGTCCCTTCTCACGCGAACATTTCTTCGCGGCCATGCCAAAAACGGCAAAGCGTATCGCGGTGCTGGACCGCACCAAGGAACCGGGCGCACCGGGCGAGCCGCTGTACCTGGACGTGGTGGACCAGTATGCCGGACGAAAGAATCCGCCCCTCATCGTCGGCGGGCGCTACGGCCTCGGGTCCAAGGACACCCCGCCCTCTCAGATCCTGGCGGTATATAACAACCTGAAATCCGAAAGCCCGAAAAACGGCTTCACCATCGGCATCACGGATGATGTTACCCACACCTCCCTGCCGGAGGATACATCTTTTGAAGTCCCGGACAACGGCACGGTGGCCTGCAAGTTCTGGGGGCTCGGGTCGGACGGTACGGTGGGCGCCAACAAATCGGCCTGCAAGATCATCGGCGACCATACGGACCTCAATGTGCAGGCGTATTTCGCCTACGACAGCAAAAAATCCGGCGGTACCACCATCTCCTACCTTCGCTTCGGCAAATCGCCCATCCGCTCGCCCTATTACGTCCATAACGCGGATTATATCGCCTGCCACAATCAGTCGTTCATCCATCATTACGACCTGCTGGCCGGCGTCAAGCAGGGCGGCGTTTTCGTTCTGAACTGCGAATTCACGCCAAAAGATATCGGGCGGCGCCTGCCGGCGGCGCTCAAAAAAAAGATCGCGGAAAAAAAGATTTCCTTCTATATCATAGACGCGGAGAAAATCGCGTCGGAGATCGGCCTCGGAAACCGCATCAACATGATCATGCAGGCCGCGTTCTTCAAACTGGCGAACATCATTCCAATCGATGACGCGGTCGGGTTCTTAAAGGAATCCATCCAAAAATCCTACGGCCGCAAGGGCAAAAACATCGTGGACATGAACAACGCCGCGGTGGACAGCGGGATTCAGGCGCTGGCCAAAATCGATGTCCCGTCCTCCTGGGCCAAGGCGCCCAAAGAGCCCGTCCCCGCCGCAAGCGAGCCGGATTTCGTCAAGAACATCTTAAGGCCCATGGCCGCGCAGCAGGGAGACGATCTTCCTGTCAGCGCCTTTCAGGGAATGGAGGACGGCGCGTTCCCGCCGGGCACGACGGCATATGAAAAGCGCGGCATCGCTCCCACCCTGCCCCAATGGCAACTTGAAAAATGCATCCAGTGCGGGCGCTGTTCCTATGTCTGCCCCCACGCCACCATCCGTCTGTTTCTGCTGGGCGAAGAGGAAATGGACCGCGCGCCCGAAGGATTCCACACCAAAAAGGCGATGGGCCGGGGACTGGAGCCTTACCAACTCCGGGTGCAGATCAGCCCCATGGACTGCACGGGCTGCGGCAACTGCGCGGACGTCTGCCCCGCCAAGGGCAAGGCGCTGGTCATGATGCCCGCCCTGCCCGAGATGGACACCCAGACGGACAACTGGGAATTTGCCATGTCCCTCGCGGAAAAGCCCGACAAAGTGGAACGCAATACCGTCAAGGGCAGCCAGCTTGTCCGTCCGCTGATGGAGTTCAACGGCGCCTGCCCGGGCTGCGGAGAGACCCCCTATATCCGGCTCTTAACTCAGCTCTTCGGGGAGCGCATGATGATCGCCAACGCAACAGGCTGCTCTTCCATCTGGGGCGCGAGCGCACCTTCCATGGCCTATACGGCGGATGCGAACGGCCGCGGCCCGGCCTGGGCCAGTTCACTGTTTGAAGACAACGCGGAATACGGCTTCGGCATGTTCCTCGGGTACAAACAGGTGCGCACCCGCCTTGCCGCACTTATATGCCAGGCGTTGGACGCCTCCCTTCCCGCAGGTCTGCAGGCCGCTTTCCAAAACTGGCTGTCCGCCATGGAAGACGGTCCCGCCTCCCTCGTCGCGGCTCTTGAGGTTAAAACGCTGCTTAAAAGCAACGCCTCCAAGGACCCGCTTTTGGAGGAGGTCGCCGCCCTGCAGGATTATCTGGAGAAACGCTCGGTCTGGATGATCGGCGGGGACGGCTGGGCGTACGACATCGGTTACGGCGGCGTGGACCACGTGCTGGCCTCGGGAGAAGACGTCAACCTGTTCGTGATGGATACGGAAGTGTACTCCAACACCGGCGGCCAGGCGTCCAAATCCAC
>CAZVHV010000224.1:0-3075 GCA_964627025.1 uncultured Oscillospiraceae bacterium
TCTGGGCCACGCCCTTGCCGAAGGTGCGGCCGCCGATCACAAGTCCGCCCCGCAGGTCGCGGATGGCGGAGGAGAAAATTTCCGAAGCGCTGGCCGTCCACTGGCTCGTCAGCACGATCACGGGGTAGATGGTCTGGCTGGGCGTATCGGAGACATAGCCCGCATAGTCTCCCGCGTTGTTCCGGAGATACACCATGCCGCCTTCCCCCAGAAAGAGCCCCAGGACAGAGCCGGCGGCACTGACGTCACCGCCGGGATTGTAGCGGAGATCGATCACCCAGCGGTCGGTCTTGTCCCCATAAGCGGAAAGCCCGTCCTGAAAATGGCCGAGCGTATCCCCGCCGAAGGCATCGCAGACGATGTAACAGATATGGCCGTCGACCAGATCGCTGGTGGTCGTGGCGATGACCACCGCCTGGCGGGTGAGGGTATACTTCTGCACCGAACCGTCGGCATGGAGCACCTGGAGGGTCACCTGCGTGCCCGCTTCGCCCCGGATCCACCCGGCGACCGTATCGTCGGGCTGCCCGGCCGTGTTTTGCCCATCCACCGAGGTGATGACATCACCGGCCACCAGACCGGCGTTCTCCGCGGGCGACCCGGAAAAGACCCCCGCGATGGCGAGCCCCCCGTCGGAGTGCACCGCGGAGATCCCGATCCCGACCACCACGCTGTCCTCCATGGAGGCGAGAAAAGCCGCGTATTCGTCGGCGTTCATGTACTGGGTGTACGGATCACCCAGGGCGAGGAGGATGTCCTCAATGGAGTCCTGGTCCAGCACGCTCGCGGGGATCTCGTCCACGTAGTATTGCGTCAGGAGGTCCCGCGCCTGTTCTGTGGTGAGAGCCTGGGCGGCGGGCGCCAAAAGGAGGGTGAGGAGGAGCAGTATTGTGAGGATGCGGGAGAAAAAGCGTTTGCGAATGTTTCCCATGGCGTGTGACCTCCCATATTAAGCGCGCGGATATATTGTTGCAGTTTGTAAAATTATATCACTTTACGCTGGAAATGTCTACATGAGGCAGGCCATCTTTCTGCCGCCGTCAGTCATCGTGTCGCTTCTGCCGGTACCACACGTAGGACATGACCGCCGGCACCGCCGAGACGACGACCGCGGTGATCATGGTGATGGCAAAGCTTACGGTCTCGGGCAGAAGCAGCCCGCTGGCGGCGATGAGCAGCCCGAACCAGAAGAAGAGCTTGCCGCCCAGACGGTGCACCCGGTTCCACACATCGGGGTCGGAGAGGGTCCACGGCGTGCGCAGCCCCATGAAAAAGTTGTTTTTGACCTTTGGGAGCAGATTGCCCAGAAAAACAAAGAGAATGCCGACCGCGATGGTCACCACGCGCCCCACCGAGATGCGGCCCGGACGGAAGCTCTCCGAAAGCACGACGCAGTCGGTCATCAGCAGAAAAAGAAGAAGGGCCACGATGAACCCGTCGTAATAGGTCCGGAATTTGTCGTAGTTTTTCCTGCGGGGGTCGATCTTCGGCAGCAGCCACAGCAGGGCCGCCATCAGGGGCGAGAGCCCGGCCATCATGAGGACGGTGGATTTCCCGCCGTACGTCACGGTGCCGTTGATGTTCCAGTGCGTGGGGATCTGTGCCGGCAGGCGGCCATAGAGCAGCGCCACGATCACGACCGGCAGCAGCGCCAGGATCCAGATGAAAATTTGCAGCCGCTTATTTGTCATCAGTATCGTCTCCCTTCAGTGCGGCGATCCAGCCCGTGAGTTCGTCCAGAATGGACATGTTCAGTTCATAGTAAATGTATTTTCCGCGCTTGTCGTCATTGATCAGCCCGGCATCCCGCAGGACGGACAAATGGTGGGAGATGGTGGCGCCGGTCATGGAAAAGCGGTTTCCGATCTCTCCCGCGGTTTTTGCGCCGTCCTTGAGGATATCCAGAATCATGCGCCTGGTCGGGCTGGAGAGGGCCCGGAAAGTCTCCTGAAAACGCATCGCGCTCCGCTCCCTTCTTGACTATATTTAGATACCTATCTAAATATAACATGCTCAGATTTTCTTGTCAAGGCGGACATCCCCGGCCCGAAACGGAAAGACCGCCGAAGCGGGGCGGCAGCCCTGCTTCGGCGGTCTTTTGCGACTGATCTCGGATCGGCGCCCCGGGCGGCTATCTGTCCCAGCGATCGGCCAGGGACTTGAGCTGCTCGGCAAATTTCCGGAGGTCCTTGTTGGTGCCGCCGCGGTTGTGCTGAATGACCTGCATCAGCATGCGGCCAATATCCTCCAGGTGCAGGTAGGCTTCGGAAACTGTTTCCTTCGGCCTCTTGGGCTCCACCTCCACGCCGGCGGCCAGCATCCGGTCGGCCGCCAGGTCGTAAACCTCTTCATAAAGCGGGGCGTGTGCGGAAAATCCCGTGTTCCGGAGCGTCTGGGCAAAGATTTCGGTGACCTCGGCGTCGCCGTGTACCACGAAAACCTGCTTCGGCATGGGCTTGACATGCTCGACCCAGTCCAGCAGATGCTCACGGTCGGCGTGGGAGGACATGCCGGGGAGGGAGACGATTTTGGCGTGCACGACGATCTCCTCGCCGAAGATCTTGACCGCCGAGGCGCCGTCCATTAGGCGGCGGCCGAGGGTCCCCGGGGCCTGATAGCCGACGAAGACAACGGTGGACTCCTGGCGCCACAGGTTCTGCACGAGGTGGTGGCGGATACGGCCGGCGTCGCACATACCGGAAGCCGAAATGATGACCTTGGAGGAAAGATCCATGTTCAGCGCTTTGGACTCCTCGCTGGATTCCACCAGCCGGAGGCCGGGGAAGGTGAAGAGCTTGTTGCCCCGGTGCATGATCTCAAGCGCGTCCTCATCCAGATAGCCGTGCAGGTCGCCGGCAAAAATGTTGGTGGCCTCGTTGGCCAGCGGCGAGTCCACGCAGACGGTGAAATCGGGGGCGTTTTTCACCAGGCCGCGCTCCTTGATTTCACGGATGAAATATAAAAGGTTCTGTGTACGGCCGACGGCAAAGGCGGGGATGATGACATTGCCGCCCTTGGCAAAGGTCTCCTCGATGATGGAGGCCAGGGCTTCGGTGTAGTCCTCGGGCTGCCCGT
>CAZVHV010000225.1:0-3068 GCA_964627025.1 uncultured Oscillospiraceae bacterium
GGTCGAGGGTCCCGGCGTGGCCGATGCGCTTTTCCCGCAAAACGCCGCGCAGCTTGGCCACCACGTCGTGGGAGGTCCAGCCGGCGCTTTTGTCGATGACCAGGATCCCGTCAGCCATCCTGCACCGCTTTGACCGCGCCCAGGATGGCGGATTTGGCCTCGTCCACCGTGCCGCGGATGGTGCAGCCCGCCGCAGCGGGGTGGCCGCCGCCGCCCAGCAGGGCGCAGACGTCGGAGGCGTTGAGGGACCTGTCGGTGCGCACCGAGAGCTTGCACTCGCCGGGGCGCAGCTCGCGCAGGGTGATGGCGGTGCTGACCCCGTCGATCTGCCCCACGAAGGCGGCGATGTCCTCCATGTCCTCCTCGGTGGCGCCCAGGGCGGACATCATGTCCAGGGTGACGGTGGCGATGACGAGGGTGCCGCGGTCATGGCACTCCAGCCCCTCCACGATCCTGCACTCCATCTGCAGGCGGCGGTAGCTCTTGGTGCGGAAATGGCGCTTGTTGACCGAGGCGGCGGGGATGCCGGTGTCCATCAGGGCGGCGGCCACCCGGTGGGTCTCGGAGGTGGTGTTGGAGTAGACGAAGCAGCCGGTGTCGGTGGCGACCGCCATATAGAGGGGCAGGGCGATCTCGGGGGTGATGGTCACCAGGCCGCCGAGGATGCGGTAGAGCAGCTCGCCGCAGGCGGCGCAGGTGACGTCCAGGCAGTTGGCCCTGCCGAAGCCCTCGTTGGAGGCGTGGTGGTCGATGGCGAGGTCGATGCTGCCCACATAATGGGCGGTGCTTTTGGGGAACATGCCGACGCCGGCGACGTCCACCGAGACCACGAAGCCGGGGGTGAAGCCGTCCGGGGCGAGGCAGCCCTCGAGGTAGGGGGTGAAGAGGCCGTGCATGGTCTCGTTGGGGGCGACGTGGGCGGTCTTGCCCATCTGCCGCAGCGCGCGGCACAGGGCGGCGGCGCAGCCGATGGTGTCGCCGTCGGGCTGGCGGTGGGTGAGGATCAGCACGTTGTCCTGCGCGCGCAAAAGTTCTGCCGCTTGCTTATCTTTCATAGAACCCTCCGAATGTTACGTTTCGTCCTTTTCGATCTGGTTGAGGAGCTTCAGGATGTGCGCGCCCTTGTCGATGGAGTCGTCGGGCTGGAAGACCAGCTCGGGGACGTAGCGGAGCGACAGGGCCGAGCCCAGCCCGCGGCGGAGGTAGCCCGAGGCCGATTTGAGGCCCTTGAGCACCCCGGGGGCGGCGCTCTTGTCCAGCACGCTGACGAACACCTTGGCGTAGCGCAGGTCCGGGGTGGTGTCCACGGCGGTGATGGACACGAGGCCCTGGACGCGCGGGTCCTTCACCGTGCGGATCAGCATGGAGAGCTCGCGCTGGATCTCTTCGTTGATGCGGCCGATGCGGTTACTTGACATGATATTTTCTCCTATACAGGGGGAAAGACCCGCCCCCTCCTCCTTCGTCGGGGACGGAAAGCGAGTCTTTCTGGAATTTAAGGCTGGATCTGCTCCATCACGAAGGCTTCGATGATGTCGCCCGCCTTGATGTCGCTGTATTTTTCGATGGAAAGGCCGCACTCGTAGCCCTGGGCGACCTCCTTGACGTCGTCCTTGAAGCGGCGGAGGGAGCCGACGGCGCCCTCGTGGACGACGATGCCGTCCCGCACCAGGCGGAGCTGGGCGCGGCGCTCGATCTTGCCCTCGGTGACGTAGCAGCCCGCGATGATGCCGGCGCCCGTGATCTTGTAGACCTCGCGCACCTCGGCGCGGCCCAGGGCGATCTCGCGGAACTTGGGCGAGAGCATGCCCTTCATGGCGGCTTCCATCTCGTCGATGCAGTCGTAGATGACGCGGTACATGCGGACGTCCACGTTCATGCGCGCGGCGCTTTCGCGGGCGTTGTTGTCCGGGCGGACGTTGAAGCCCACGATGATGGCGTTGGAGGTGGAGGCCAGCATGACGTCGCTCTCGTTGACGGCGCCCACGGCGCAGTGGATGACGCGGAGGCGGACCTCCTCGTTGGAGAGCTTCTCCAGCGAAGCCTTGACGGCCTCGGCCGAGCCCTGGACGTCGGCCTTGACGATGATGTTGAACTCCTTCAGCTCGCCCTGCTGGATCTGGGAGAAGAGGTCCTCGAGGGTGACCTTCTGGTTCTGGGGTCCCGCGGCGGCCTCCTTGTTCTCGTGCTTGCGCTGCTCGACCAGCTCGCGGGCCATGCGCTCGTCGGCCACGGCGTGGAACTCGTCGCCCGCGCCGGGGACCTCGCCCATGCCGATGATCTCGACCGGGACGGCGGGGCCGGCCGACTCGACCCGGTTGCCCTTGTCGTCGGTCATGGCGCGCACGCGCCCGACGGCGGTGCCGGCGATGATGACGTCACCCTGGTGGAGGGTGCCGTTCTGCACCAGCAGGGTGGCGACGGGGCCGCGGCCCTTGTCCAGGCGGGCCTCGATGACGGCGCCGTGGGCCGAGCGGTTGGGGTTGGCCTTCAGCTCGCGCATCTCGGCGGTGAGGACGACCATCTCGAGCAGGTTCTCGATACCCGTGCCGGTCTTGGCCGAGATGGGGCAGATGATGGTGTCGCCGCCCCAGGCCTCGGGCACCAGCTCATATTCTGTGAGCTGCTGCATGATCTTATCCGGGTTCGCGCCCGGTTTATCCATCTTGTTGATGGCGACGATGATGGGGATCTGGGCGGCCTTGGCGTGGTTGATGGCCTCGACGGTCTGCGGCATGATGCCGTCGTCGGCCGCCACCACCAGGATGGCGATATCGGTGACCATGGCGCCGCGGGCGCGCATGGAGGTGAACGCCTCGTGGCCCGGGGTGTCCAGGAAGGTGATATACTTTCCGCCCACCTTGACCCGGTAGGCGCCGATGTGCTGGGTGATGCCGCCCGCCTCGCCGGCCGCCACGTTGGCCCGGCGGACCCGGTCGAGCAGCGAGGTCTTGCCGTGGTCGACGTGGCCCATGACCACGACCACGGGGGAGCGGGGCTCCAGGTCCTCTTCCTTGTCCTCGGCGGTGTCGATGAGGCGCTCCTCGATGGTGACGATGACCTCTTTC
>CAZVHV010000226.1:0-3048 GCA_964627025.1 uncultured Oscillospiraceae bacterium
GCCGCCCCCATCAACTGGGCGATTTTAAACGGGGAGCATGAGACCGGCGTAACCATTATGCATATGGCCACCGAACTGGACGCGGGGGATCTTATTTCCGCCGAGGCCACGCCGATCGATCCGAACGAAACGGCGGAGACCCTTCATGACCGCCTTGCGGCCCTTGGAGCACAGCTCCTGGTCCGGACCGTCGGTGAGATCGCCGAGGGCAGGGCTGTGCGCACACCGCAGGACCATGCGAAAGCCACGTTTGCTCCCATGCTGAGCCGGGAACTTTCCCCCATGGACTGGAGCCGCCCTGCCGCGGAGCTTCATAATCAGGTGCGCGGCCTCGTGCCGTGGCCTGCCGCCGTGACCCAGCTTGGCGGCACGCGGTGCAAGATCTTTGCCACCCATCAGGCGGAAAACAAGACGGACAAGGCCCCCGGCACCATTCTGGAGGCGGGGAAGGACGGCGTCAGAATAGCCTGCGGCGGAGGCACCGTACTGGTCATCGACGAGCTCCAGGCCGACGGCAAAAAACGTATGAAGGCTGCGGATTACGCAAGGGGACATGCCATTCCGGTGGATGGCTGACCGGCACGGACCGGAGGAAAGGGAGGCGGGAATATGACTGCCAGAGAAGTTGCCCTGCTCACCCTCTCTGCCATGGAACGGCAGGGAGCGTGGTCGGATGGCTATCTGAAAAAAGCGATCCGGGACGCGGGATTGGACCGGCGTGACGCGGCGCTGGCGACCCGCCTGTGCTTCGGTACGCTACAGAACCGAATGCTCCTGGATTTCTACATCGGCTACTTTTCCACCATGCGGCTGGAAAAGATGGAGAGCAGTGTGCGCAACGCGCTGCGTCTCGGCGTGTATCAGATGGCTTTTCTGACCAGGGTCCCCCATAGCGCGGCGGTCAACGAATCCGTTGCCCTCACGCGAAAGCACTGCAAAAATCCCCGCGCTGCCGGGATGGTAAACGGCGTGCTGCGCAGCGTGTCCCGCAATATCGATCAGCTTCCGCTCATCAATACGGATGATCCCATTGGATACCTCTCGCTGCGTTACAGCCATCCGGACTGGTTGGCCAGGGAATTTGACCGCAGGCTCGGCCATGAGCAGACTGAGGCGCTGCTGCAGGCCGACAACACCGAAGTGCCGGCCGTGGCCCAGGTCAATACCTGCAGAACCACCACGGAAGCTGTCCTGCACCTGCTGGAGGCCGACGGCATCTCAGCCGCCGCGCATCCGTGGCTTCCCAACTGTCTGGTTCTGACCGGGACGGGCGACTTCGAGGCGCTGCCGGCTTTTCGTGACGGACTGATCTATATTCAGGACGCGGCCGCCCGCCTCGCGGTGACGGCCGCCGGAACAGCGCCTGGTATGAACATTCTGGATGCCTGCGCTGCCCCGGGGGGAAAGACCTTCGCCGCGGCCATCGACATGTGCGACCGCGGAGAAATCCTCTCCTGCGACATCCACCCGCACAAGAAAAAATTGATCGAATCCGGCGCCGGGCGTCTGGGCCTTACCTGCGTCAAGGCTGCCGTGATGGACGCGAAGAAGCGCTCCGAGCCGCTGGAAGCGCACTTTGACGTTGTGCTGGCGGATGTGCCCTGTTCGGGTCTCGGAGTCATCCGGAAGAAGCCGGAGATCCGCTACAAGGATCCCAAGGCATTGACGGGGCTGCCCGCGGTGCAGAGGGCTATTCTGGACAATGTGTCGGCCTATGTAAAGCCGGGCGGAGTCCTCCTCTACGCCACATGCACGGTCTTGAAGCGGGAAAATGAGGACGTGGTCGCAGACTTTCTTGCCGCCCATCCCGAATTTGCCCTGACTCCGTTTTCTCTGCCGGGCCCTGCGGGCGAAGCGGAGGACGGGATGCTCACGCTCTGGCCGCACATCCACGGTACGGACGGCTTTTTTATCGCAAAGCTGCGGAGGACAACATGACAGATATCAAATCCATGACGCCGGAGGAACTGGCTGATTTTTTCAAAGAGCTGGGACAGCCGGCCTTTCGGGCAAAACAGGTATTCCGATGGCTCTACCGCGGCGTTTCGTCCTTCGAGGAAATGACCGATCTCCCCAAGCCGCTGCGCGAGGCGCTGCAGGCCAACTGTCTGCTCGCGCCTCCGACCGTGGAGCGCAAGCAGATCTCCGCGAAGGACGGCACGATCAAGTATCTCTGGCGTTTGGCGGACGGAAACTGCATCGAAACCGTCCTGATGCGCTACCATTACGGAAATACCGTGTGCATCTCCTCTCAGGTCGGCTGCCGCATGGGCTGCCGCTTTTGCGCTTCCACGCTGGGGGGGAAGGTGCGCGACCTCACCCCGGCGGAGATGATCGACCAGGTGCTCTTTACCGGTCTGGATGCCGGCGTGCCGGTCTCCAATATCGTCCTGATGGGGATCGGGGAACCCTTGGACAATTTCGATGCGGTCCTGCGCTTCCTGTTTCTTGCGAACCACCCGCTCGGACTGAACATCGGGATGCGGCACATCTCCCTGTCCACCTGCGGCCTGATCGATAAAATTGACAAACTTGCCGAATATCGGTTACAATTAACTTTGTCGGTTTCGCTTCATGCGCCGGATGACGAGACCCGAAACGCACTGATGCCGGTCAACAGGGACACAGGGGTGGCGGAATTGATCGCGGCCTGCCGCCGATACTTTCACGCCACCGGGCGGCGCATATCTTATGAATATGCCATGATTGACGGGGTAAACGATAAACCGGAGCAGGCAGACCTTTTGGCACAGCTTCTGAAGGGCGCTCCCGGTCACGTGAACCTGATCCCTCTCAACGATGTGGAGGAACGTACGCTTAAGCCGAGTCCCCGGGTGGAGGAGTTTCGGAAACGGCTGGAGCGGAACGGCGTTACCGTTACCGTGCGCCGCAGACTGGGTGGAGACATTGATGCCTCCTGCGGGCAGCTGCGCCGGAAAACCATGAAAAACCATTGAGACATTGAGAAAATAACATGGCAAACGCGAAAGGATGATCGCTATGCTTTCTGCGTGGGGCATAACCGACAAGGGTGCGGTGAGACAACAG
>CAZVHV010000227.1:0-3048 GCA_964627025.1 uncultured Oscillospiraceae bacterium
TTTGCCAATCAGCTCCTGGCGAACAACGCCGTCAGAGAAGCCGCCCGCTACACTGCGATCCACTATTACGACAGCTCTGCCGACGATGACCAGAATGCTGCGTACAATATCGTCGTCGCCCGCGCGCCCACCCTCGTATCGCCCACCGTGACCCTCACTCCGCCCGCCAGCGGCGGCAATGAGGTCACGATCGCAGTCACCAGTCCGGTTGCCGTACTTTCGCCGATCGCGTCGGTCTTCATTGACGGGGAAACCTATACGATCAAGGCGTCATGCACAATGAGGCTCGAATAACATGAAACTGAAACATACGATTTTGCGATTCCCCGGTAATAAAAAACTGCAAAATTTTGCTCATATACTCAGCCGCGGGCAGGACGGCTCGATCATGGTGCTCGTCGCGGTGGCGATGGTCGCTCTGATCGGTTTTTCGGCTCTGGTGCTCGATCTGGGCGTTGTCTATTTTCAGGCGTCCAGGCTCCAGAACGCGCTGGACAGCGCGGTGCTGGCCGGCGTGAAGGAGCTTCCCGCGGACGACTCTTATTCCGCCAAGTGGGTGGCGGCGGAAGACCAGGCCATCGCCCTGGCCGGCGCGAATGGGTTCACCCTCACCGCGGGCGACCTGGAGCCGGTCTACAAAAACGGCAAAGTCTCCGGGATTCAGGCAACGAGCAGCGTAACGGTCGCCTATAACTTCGCCAGGATTTTCAACATCAATTCGGGGACCTTTACCCGTACGGCCACCGCGGAGCTCAGCCCTGCCGGCGCCCTCGGCGGAGGGGCGGTCCCGCTCAGCATCACCGATACCGCGCTCGCCTCCAAGATCCCCGAGTGGACCCCGGAGGCCGGCCTGCTCCTGACCATCAAGTGCAGCTCCAACCGAGACAAGATCGGTTTTGATTCCACCGGAGAGAGCGGCTGGTTCGGCGCGCTGCTCTTCCCCGACTCTCAGCCGGCTGATTTTGCCGACCAGCTTATTGACGGCTACGACGGTACGCTGTATGTGGATCAGATCCTGAAGATGAACAGCGGCAATATCTCCGGTCCCACTCTGGCAGGCTTTTCCGGGCGCATCACCCAATGCACCGACGGCTGCACCTGGGATCATTTCGTCCACGAGCCGCTATGTCCCAGAGTCGTTTTCGTCCCGGTGGTATCCACGGTAGGAGATGATCTGGGCAACAACTATGTGCGGATCACCTCTTTCGCGGCCTTTTTCCTGCAGGAGACAGGAGGCAGCGGAAAGTGTGCCTATATCAAGGCCTGGTATCTGCCCGAGATCACAGTGCCGAACACCGTAGGCGGCGCAACGCATCAAGATTTTGGGGTTTATGTCACCAGATTGTCTAACTAAAGAAAAATTCACACGATTTGCGGGGTTTTAACGTGAAAAAGATAAAGATTTTAGCGCTTATTTCTGCGATTATAACCGGTCTGCTCCTCTTTCTTTTTCTGAATTCGATCGGTAATCAGGCGGAAATGCAGAAGACGAGCATCCTTGTTGCGGCCGCGGATATTCCCGCGAATACGCCCATCACCGCCGAAATGCTTACCACCGCCCAGCTCCCTTCCGACTCGATCGTTCCGGGCGCTCTTTCCGATTCTTCCGCGGTAGTCGGGAAGGTCTCGCAGGAGCAGATCTATACCGGCGAACAGATTTTGGGGAAAAAGCTCGTTGCGGCCGGCGAGAGCCGAAACACCACCCTGGCCTACGCCGTTGAACCCGGTATGCGCGCCATCACCATCGGGGTGGACGAAACCTCCGGCATCGCCTACATGATCGTGCCTGGAAACCATATCGATATCCTCGGCTATTTTCTGAACGATACCGGAGCGGCCAAGACCTCCTATACCACCATGCTGCTGGAAAACATCACCGTCCTCGCCGTAGACAAGGTCCTCTCCCAGAACGGCAAGGTGAACAGCGATTCCCCCGCCTATACGACCCTCACCCTGCAGGTGACTCCGGCGCAGGCGATGCAGCTCAGCATGGCGCAGTCGGAGGGAACACTCAGAGCCGTTCTGAGGTCGCCGCTGGACGAGAAGAGCACGAATCTGCCAAGCATAACGCTTAACAGCATTATGGTGAAGTAAGGATGAACGCAAATGAAAATTAAAGTATTACTCATCAGTAAAATGGAGAGCAATCTCGCCGCGATGCGAAGCCTGATCACCGATGAAGAGATCACCGTTATCGGGGAGTCTTCCAGCGGCGTCGCCGCGCTGGACAATATCGATAACCTTTCTCCGGACATCGTCATCATGACGCTGGGTGCGGGCGATCATGACGTGCTCAGCCTGACCGAGCGGATCACGCTCAACCGTCCGCGGCTGCAGGTGATCCTGCTGGCGGAATACCTCGACGTGGATATCCTGCAAAGCGCCATCAGTGCCGGCGCCCGCCATGTCACCCAGTTCCCGAAAACGGCAAAAGAATTTTCCGACTATATCAAAAAGGTCTACCAGGAAGAAGCCGCGCGCAACGACGCGCTCCGGGAAAAGCAGAATCTTTCCTGGCTCTCGCAGGTCATTACCGTCTTCGGCGCCAAGGGCGGATTGGGCAAAACAACCCTTGCCACAAATCTTGCCGTCAAGCTGGCGGAAAAACGCAAGAAGGTCGTCCTGATCGACCTGGACCTTCAGTTCGGCGATGTACATATTTTCATGGACATTGAACCTGTCGATACTATTTCCGAACTGGTACAGGAATATACGTCCCCCAATATCGATCTGGTCCGCAGCTATATGACCGTCCACTCCAGCGGGGTCCACGTCCTGTGTGCGCCCAAAAGCCCGGAGTATGCGGAGCTTATCTCCCCCGAAAAGATCAAAAGTATCCTCAGCCTGCTTCGCAGCTACTATGACTATGTAATCATCGACACCCCTCCCTCTTTCAGCGATGTCACCATTACCGCCATCGAAGCATCCTCGCTCATTCTCTTTGTCAGCGGTCTTGACATTTCGGTGCTGAAAAACTCCAAGGTGAGCATTTCGCTGCTCCAGTCGCTCCAGCTGACCGAGAAGATCCGGCTTATCATCAACCGTGCG
>CAZVHV010000228.1:0-3024 GCA_964627025.1 uncultured Oscillospiraceae bacterium
GCCAGAATCCACGCCGTACACGCCGGCGACCGAGTTGAGGAAGGTGGATTTGCCGGCGCCGTTGCCGCCGATGACGGTGACGAAGTCGCCGGGGTCCAGATGGAGGGAGACGCCCCGCAGGGCGGTCTTTTCGTTGACCGTGCCTGCGTTGAAGGTTTTGAAGATGTTTGTGACGTTCAGCATGACGGGGTCTCCTTTCCGGGAGACTGCGTGGATTTTTTCAAAGTGTTCAGGTAGCTCTGGAAGAGGGGCAGCGAGAGGCAGAGGGCCACGGTGATGGAGGTGAAGAGCTTCAGGTCGTTCGGGTTCATGCCGGCCTTGAGCACCCACGCGATGATGATGCGGTAGACGATCGCGCCGAGGATGACCGAGAGCAGCGAATTTTTGAACGAGCGGGTGCCGAACAGGACCTCGCCGATGATCAGGGAGGCGAGGCCGATGACGATGGAGCCGACGCCCATCTGCACGTCGTAGTAGCCCTGGTACTGGGCGATCAGCGCGCCCGAGAGGGCGACGAGGCCGTTGGAGATCATCAGGCCCAGGATGATCATGCTGCCGGTGTTGACGCCCTGGGCCCGCACCATGTTGGGGTTGCTGCCCGTGGCGCGGATGGCGGCGCCCAGCTCGGTGCCGAAGAACCAGTAGACGATCCCCGTGACGGCGAGCACGAAGAGGGCGCCGACGATCAGGGAGGCGGTGGATTTGGAGACGCCGAAGTTCTGCAGGAAGGTGTAGACGGTGTCCACCCGCAGGAGGGGGGCGTTGGAGCGGCCCACGGCCCCGCCCATCACCCGCAGGTTGATGGACCACATGGCGAGCATGGTGAGGATGCCCGAGAGGAGGGCCGGGATCTTCAATTTGGTGTGGAGCAGGCCGGTGATCAGCCCGCCGGCCAGACCGGCGAGCAGGGCGCACAGGGTGGCGGCCCAGGGGTTCGCCCCGTCGGTGATCAGCCGCGCGGCGACCGCGGCGCCCAGCGGCAGCGTGCCCTCCACGGACAGATCGGCGACGTCGAGGATGCGGTAGGTGAGGTAGACGCCGATGACCATCACGGCCCACAGCAGGCCCAGGGAGGTCGCGCCCAGCAAAATAATACTCATAATGTTCCCTTACTTTTCCTGTAAGATTGGATTTTGCGCGGAAAAACGCAGAAAAGAATGGCAGGCCGGGCCGCCATTCTTGACGCAGGGCAGGGAGCGCGCGGCGCTCCCTGCCCTGCGGTCGGTTCGGGGGAAAGGGGTCAGGTGGTCGGGGTCACGACGTACTGCTTCAGGTCGTCCGGGATCTGGATCTTGAGGGCGTCGGCGACGTTCCCGTTGATATAATAGTCGAACTTGGAGGCTTTCTCGACCGGCATGGTGGAGATGTCGGCGCCGTTGACCAGCACGTCGACCGCCATCAGGCCCGCCTGATAGCCGAGGTCGTAGTAGGTGGGGCCGAGGCTGGCGAGGCCGCCCTGCTCGGCCATGCCGTTCTCGCCGGTGATGACGGGGATGCCGGCGTCAGTGGTGATCTGGCCGACCAGGGGCATGGTGGCGGAGAAGATGTTGTCGGTGGGGATATAGATGGCGTCGCACTCGGTGGCGATGGAGGTGGTGGCCTGCTGGACCTCGTTCTGGTTGGAGACGGTGCGCTCGACATAGGGGATGCCCTTGTCGTCCAGGATCTTCTTGGCGATGGCGACCTGCAGGCGGGAGTTATCCTCGGAGGAGCAGTAGAGGAAGCCGACCTTCTTCGTGTCGGGGCAGAGCTTGAACATGAGGTCCATCTGCTCGGCGATCGGGTTCATGTCGGAGGTGCCGGAGACGTTGCCGCCGGGGGCCTCATCGGATTTCACCAGGCCGGCTTGGGTGAAGCTGGTCACGGCGGTGGCGATGATGGGGATGGTGGTGGTCTTGGCGGCCATGGCCTGGGCGGCGGGGGTGGCGATGGCGAGGACCAGGTCCTTCTTATCCATGACGAACTGGTCGGCGATGGTGGAGTAGTTGTTGGAGTCGGCGTTGGCGTTCTTGTAGTCGATGCTCAGGTTCTGGCCGTCCACGAGACCCTTGTCCTTCAGGGCGGCGACGAAGCCCTCCTCGGCGGCGTTCAGGGCCGGGTGGTCGGTCATCTTGAGAATGCCGATCTTATACTGGGCCCCGGCGGAGGGAGAGGGGCTTTCGGCGGCCGCGGACGGAGAGGCGGCGGAGTTGCCGCTGCAGGAAGCAAGGGCGGCGAACATGGCGACAGCCAGCAGGAGAGAGAGCAGCTTCGGCAGTTTTTTCATGTTTTCGTTCCTCCATTTGATTTAACTTCAGCGATTTACGGTATAAAATCGAACCGGAAATAAAAACAGCCGTTTCGGCTTTAACCTTGTCAATTATAATAAATGCACCAGCAATTGTCAATGCCGTTCCGGCGTTTCGCCGTCGGCGCGGCCGGTATGGAAATCGGGGCGGGGGTGTGGTATACTGGGATATATTTTGAGCGGCCGGGGCCCCGGGCCGGCGGCCGGGATTTCTTTGCTAAGGTGGGAACTATGGAAGAAAAAACGAACGTCATGCGTATTCTGGACCAGAAAAAGCTGAAGTATGAGAGCCACAGCTATGTGAATACCGGCGCGGTCAGCGGCGCCGAGGTGGCGCGGGCCCTGGGCCGCGATCCCGGGCAGGTCTTCAAGACCCTCGTGACCGTCGGGAAGACCGGAAAATATTATGTCTTCCTGATCCCGGCCGAGGAGGAGCTGGACCTCAAAAAGGCGGCCGCCGCCGTCCGGGAGAAATCCATCGAGATGATCAAGTCCAAGGACCTGCTGCCCGTGACGGGCTATGTGCACGGCGGCTGCTCGCCCATCGGCATGAAAAAGAGCTTTCCCACCGCCGTCCACCGCTCGGCGGAGGACTACGCGACCATCGTCTTCAGCGCGGGGAAGATCGGCCATCAGGTCGAGATGTCCCCCGGGGACCTGGGGAAGCTCGTCCGCTTTCAGCTCGCCGACCTCGTTGTTTAGGAGGGGGCGGGGCGGCGCCCGGGCGGCGTGCACGC
>CAZVHV010000229.1:0-3000 GCA_964627025.1 uncultured Oscillospiraceae bacterium
TCCAGGATCGGCTGCTGCAACAGCCCTTCGGCTCTCTGAGCGGGAAGCATGTCCTTCACTTTTTCAAGAAGGGCAGGATTCAACTGCTGCAAACTATTCTTCGATTGTGCCATGCGGTTCAACTCGTATGTGCCGAAGATGAGTTGCTGTGATTCGCTGACTTTTTCCAGGTGGGAGAGGATATCGCCAATGACCTCATCCGATTTTTTGCCATCCAGAAAATGAGCTGCGTAGAAAACATAGTTGAGCAGATTCACATTTTTGATCACACGCTGGTGATTCTGCGGATTGATCGCCACACGCTTTCCGGCGGTGATATCGGCCAGGGCGGCGGCTATCTGTTGTTCTGTCACGTTCTGTGATCCGAGTTTCTTGGCTGTTTCTTGGATATTGCGCCCAAGCTCGGATTGTTCGCTTTGCAGAGTATTGACCCTTTCTGCGAAACGTTTTTCAATTTCAGAAAGGCAGAAATCTTTGACCGCATCCCAATCACCAGGGGTCACCTGCAATGCGTTCAGGTTGATGATATCGCCCAGGCGTTTATTGATGGTAAATGCCGTGCGGTTCAGGTAGAGGACAAACAAGTTTGCTTTTACCTGTTCTTTCAACGCCTTGATGGCGTTCCGATCGCCCTCAACCAACTGCTGGATCTCGGTTTGTGTAAGCTGTAAGCGCGAATGTGCATAATTTTGGAGCTGCAGCAGAAAATCTCGTTCATTGAATTCCTCCGGAGCACTTCCGGAGATCCCATCCAAATACGCATCCAAATTTTCGTATCGCTCGGCGAGTTGATTCTCAAAATTTTGAGCAGTGTGTTCGATCAGTTCAGCGCTGTTTTCCTCTACAAACGCTTCTTCCGCTTCGAGGATGCTGGTTGTGAATTGCCTTAAGAAGGCGGCTTTGTCATCAACACTGTGGATGCTGCCCATCTTCTCCAATAGATCCTGCGAGATCAGATGGTAGGAATAGGATGGGATATTAAATCCCATTTCCTGATTGATGAGGGGAGGTTGTACTTCGTCCAGAAATGCGATCAATTTCCACGGAGAATGCGATTCTTCCATGCTGAGTGGAACTCTTCTCTGGAGCTCACTTTGCACCATTCCCCAGACATCTTCGGTGAGATCATCTTTGGTGATGGCCTTATCGCGTTCTCCATAGATGCGCGCACGCTGGTCATTCAAGACGTCATCATATTCCAGCAGGTGCTTGCGCACATCAAAGTTATAACCTTCCACCCTTTCTTGGGCTTGTTCCACCAATTTGCCGATCATGCGGTGCTCGATGGGAACCGATTTATCAAGCTTGAAGAAGTTCATCATGTTCTCAACCCGTTCACCGCCAAATAACCGCATCAGGTCATCTTCCAAAGAAAGGTAGAACCTTGAAGAGCCGGGGTCACCCTGGCGGGCAGCGCGCCCGCGTAACTGATTATCGATACGGCGAGCTTCATGTCGTTCGGAGCCGATCACGTGCAGGCCGCCGATCTCCCGTACCTTTGGTAAATTGACCATGTAATCCAGAAATGCCTTGATGCTCTCGCTTTTATCCGCATATTGATCGGAAGTGAGCTTGCGAATGGCTCCTTCCATATCCTTCAGGGTCATCTCATAAGGATCCACGCCATTGGCTTTCAATACCTGCACCACATCGGTGAGGATCTGTTCATCCAACTCGCCGCCCAGTTTAATATCCACACCGCGTCCTGCCATATTGGTGGCGATGGTCACCGCTCCAAAGGCGCCGGCCCCCGCAATGATCTGCGATTCTTCGTCGTGCTTCAACGCATTCAGAACCCTATGGGATATGCCCGAGTTCAAGATATGCTGCAACCGGGGAATATCCGATTCGGAGAGTTTCAATTCTTGAAGAAGAATTCGGATGCTGTCAGGATTTTCCAGCGCCAGCAACTCGATACTTGCTTTTTGCGCCAGATTTCTTATCAGGGATGGGTTTAGCTTGTCGAGCGGCTCGTTCAGGCCTTCCAGCTCTGGAATGGCACGTTCCGCGTCGTTGATCCCGAATTTTTCTCGCCACAGCGCTTTTAAGATCAAGATCTGCATCAGCAGACGGAGCGGTTCTTTTCTAAGGCGTGCGGAAAGCTCTTCGGAATGAATGATGGAAGTGGTGCCTACCAGTTGTGGTCGCCCGATGGCATTGAAACGGGTGATCTCAATACAAATGGCGCGCAATTTGGCTTCGCGATTCTGATATACCACATCCGGATAATCTTTTCTTTTCCAGAAAATTTCTTTCTGTTCCGGATCACCCTTGGCAGCATAGCAGGTGTAGACATACCCCTCACCATCTTTCTTCTGATACGTGTTCAGATCGCTGTTGGATAAACCGGCCGAATAATCGAGGTTGGTCGGGATGGGCACCACGTCCAACTTGTAAATCTCATAGAACTCTTCCGCTTCGGTATAAGCGGTGCCGGTCATTCCGGCCAATTTTTCATACATGCGGAAGTAGTTCTGCAGAGTGATGGTGGCCTGGGTGATATTCTCGGCATTGACCTTCACACCTTCCTTGGCTTCGATGGCCTGGTGCAGCCCTTCTGACCAGCGGCGCCCTGGCATCAAGCGTCCGGTGAATTCATCCACGATGATGATCTCACCATTCTGGATGATATAGTCCTTGTTCTTGGTGAACAACAAGCGGGCTTTGAGTGCCTGTTCCAGGTAACCCGTCAGCCGTGCCTGTTCGGGTGTGATATCTTCCGGCCGGTCGGGATCACGCAAGGTCGTGTTCAAGAGCTCTTCTGCGTGGATTTCGCCCACCTCGGTTAGCGAAACGCTGTGGTCTTTTTCACTGAATTCAAAGTCTTCTTCATTTAATTGACGTACCACACGCGCCATCTTCTCGTACCAGGCAATATCTTCCGAGGCGGAACCGGAGATGATAAGCGGAGTTCTGGCTTCATCAATGAGGATGTTGTCGATTTCATCCACAATGGCAAAATGGTGACCGCGTTGCACACGATCCTCGATTCGGCTGACC
>CAZVHV010000230.1:0-2995 GCA_964627025.1 uncultured Oscillospiraceae bacterium
GCGGTACGACCTATAATCTGGCCGCGGCGGAGGACTGGGCGGCCGGCGCGGATGCCGCTGTGACTGTTGCGGACCTGACAGGCAACGGCATTACTGTCAGCAATATTGCATCATCAGGCAGCACCGGAGGCTCTGGCGGCTTAAATACAAGTCTGGTGGTCGAAGTCAACGGGGAGAAGCAGGATGCGGGAACTTCGACTACACAAACCGTAGGCAGTCAGATAATAACTACTATTACGATCGACGATGCCAAGCTTGACAAGATTTTGGAAGCAGGCGGAGAGAAACCGACTGTTACACTCCCCAGCACAGGTGCCGATGTGACAGTCGGCGAGCTTAACGGTCAGACTGTCAAGAATATGGAAGCAAAAGAGGCCACGCTGGAAATCAAGACAGAAACTGTTACATATACTCTTCCGGCTTCTCAAATAAACATCGATAACGTGTCATCTCAAATCGGCTCTCAGGTCGAGCTGAAAGACATCAAAGTAAGTGTGAAGATCGCGGAACCTTCTGCAGACACAGTCAAGATAGTAGAGTATACCGCAAACAAGAACAACTTCCAAATTGTTGTAACACCCATCGCGTTTGAAATCACCTGCACGAGCGGCGGCAAAACAATTGAAGTATCAAAGTTTAACGGATATGTAGAGAGAACCGTGGCAATCCCGGATGGAATAGATCCGAGTAAGATAACCACAGGTATCGTACTGAACTCCGACGGCACCTTCAGCCACGTGCCGACACAAATCGTCAATATAGACGGCAAGTACTACGCAAAAATAAGCAGTCTGACTAACAGCACATATTCTGTTATTTATAATCCTGTTTCCTTCGCTGATGTTACAAATCACTGGGCTAAGGATGCAATCAATGACATGGGATCAAGAATGGTTGTTACGGGAATGGGTGACGGTCTCTACGAGCCGGACAGGAGCATTACGAGAGCGGAGTTCGCTGCAATCGTTGTTAGAGCGATGGGCTTACAGAAGGGCACGGCTGAGAGCGCTTTTGGCGATGTTGCCTCAACCGATTGGTACTGCGGTTACGTCGAGACTGCGGCAGAATATGGCCTTATCACGGGATATCCGGATGGTACCTTCGGCCCAAATGACAAGATAACGCGTGAACAGGCGATGACGATACTTGTGAGAGCGATGAAGCTCACGGGGCTGGGCGCAGACCTCACCGAAAGCGAAATGTCGGCGCTTTTGGAAAATTACACGGATGCAGGTTCGGTTTCCGATTATGCGAAAGCCGCCGCCACGGTCTGCATCAAGGCAGGCGTAGTTACGGGAACGACCGCCACGACAATTTCACCAAAAGACTATGTAACGAGAGCTGAGGTGGCCGTGATGGTTCAGCGCCTGCTGCAAAAGTCGGGCCTGATCTAAACGACAGGCCGGATTAAAGAGTGCGGCACCGGCAGGGTTTTCCCTGCCGGTGCCGCATGATTTCCTTTAAAATCATTTCTATCAGAGATATGAGCATCGGCGGGACTCTGAACCAGACGGCGGCTGCCTGTAAAGCCCTTCGGCCCTCCCCTTGCCTGTACGGGGATCGAAACTATTGATTTTGTGGTGAAACACTGTGGAAAAATTAAATCAAACGCAGGAAAAACTGATCCGGGATCTGCGCGGCAGGCTTCATGCATGCGCGGAAATTTCCGGCCGGGAACTACGTACAAAAGCAGAACTCATGGCATTTCTGGCGGGGCATACCACCCTGGAACTCGTGGACCGCGGCAGCTGGTTTTATGCGGCACACCGCTAAAAGGGAGCGCAGCACCCCGGCATCGCGCTCCGGGCTGACTATGACGCCCTGGCCGCGCTGGGCGTGGTGACCACGCGTCCCGGCACCTTTGCCTGTGCGTCATGCGGTCTGACCCTGCGCTTTGCAGGGGCGCCGGCCCATGCGGCCTACCCGGAAGATGGGATCTCCCCCGCCCCGGCCGTCGGTGATCTGCTGAACGGGCTGTCTCACCTGTCCGCGCCGGAAAAGTACGGCGGTATGGTACTTTGCACCGTGATCGGCGTACAGATGGGCGAGAAAGCGTTCGGCTCCGCTGCGGCGAACGCCGAAGTGTGGCTGACGCTGCGCGCGGAGCACGACCGCGACCTTGCTTCGCTGGAGCGCCGCATCCTTGACCGGGCGGAAGCTTCGGCACGCAAACATCGTCTCAGGTTCACCTTCCAGAAGTGCGACGTTTTTCCCGCAACCGAAAATCATGCGGCCTGCGCGGATAAAGTGCTGCGTGTCTGCGGCGGACAAACGCTGCAAAGCCCCATGCGCTGGAGCGAGGATTTCGGGTGGTATCTGCAAAAATGCGGCGGAGCCTTTTTTGGCATTGGCGCCGGCGAAGCGCATGCGCCTCTCCACACCGCTGCTTTTGAATACCCAGACGCGCTGTTGTCTCCGACCTGCGAGGCATTTTATAAGCTTATTTCAGGGGAAATTTGATATGCTGGATCAGTACAGCTTGAAAACCAACTGCGGTCGTCCACGCCATTTCACCGTATGTGACAAGATCACGGTCCCTCCGGCCCGGCTTTGTGGTATAATTTAGGCAAACCCGGGGGAGACACAGCAATGAATGCAGATCGTTCCGATCTTTCACAAATTGCCCGGTCTATGGCCTTTGCGTCTGGTTTTTTACGGGCGGAAGGTTTATACTAAGCTACAGGATTCAAATTCGCCTGTCATTCCAAAAAACAAAAAGGAGAGAAACGGCACCATGAAAAAATTTGTATTGTCTGAAGCGCTTGATGTTGCAAAGAAGCTGGGGATCGATTTTAACAGCGTTTCGTTTACGCCCGAAGAGTACCTCTACGGCCTGAACATCGAGCTGGAGCACGGGACCGTTGCGCCCGATACCAACGTCAGCAACGACGATCCTCTTGTCACGGGAAAGATCGCGCTGGCGCATCTGAACGAGGCTCCCTTCTACTACAACGACGACATCGGCCTCGAGGCGTGGGAGCACGTCATCGAAACC
>CAZVHV010000231.1:0-2992 GCA_964627025.1 uncultured Oscillospiraceae bacterium
TAATGGAAGAAAAAACACTGAAGGCCGCAAACGGCATGGCGACTCTGATCGGCGGTATCCTGGCGTACTTTGCCGCGCTTGCGGCGATGATCGCAGGGGGGATGCGGATCTCGGACGGCGGGGGTGCGGGAGCCGTCGTGCTGATGACCGCCGGCATCGTCTGGCTTTCTCTCGGGTGGATTCCGTTTCTGGGGCTGAAAACGATCCGGCCGCAGGAGGCCCTGGTCCTGACGCTGTTCGGCAAATATGTGGGAACGCTGAAGGGGGACGGTTTCTACTGTGTGAATCCCTTCTGCACGGCGGTCAATCCGGCAGCCGAGACCCGGCTGAACCAGAGCGGCGATGTGGAGGCGCAGGGTGCCCCAAGTCTGCTGTTGTCGAACGGCACAAAAATACCTCAGACCATCGTCAACAAAAAGATTTCACTCAAGGTGATGACCCTGAACAATAACCGGCAGAAGATCAACGACTGCCTCGGAAACCCGGTGGAGATCGGTATTGCGGTTATGTGGCGGGTGGCCGACACGGCCAAGGCGGTTTTCCATGTGGATAACTACAAGGAATATCTGTCTCTTCAGTGCGATACCGCCTTACGGAATATCGTGCGCATCTATCCCTACGACGTGGCTCCGGACGTGGACACTACCGGAGACGGCGTTGCCGATGAAGGAAGCCTGCGCGGTTCCAGCGAGATCGTAGCCGAGCGCATCCGAACCGAAATCCAGCGCAAGGTGGAAAACGCCGGGCTGGAAATCCTGGAAGCGCGGATCACGTATCTTGCTTATGCGCCGGAGATCGCGGCTGTGATGCTTCAGCGTCAGCAGGCCAGCGCGATTATCGACGCGCGGAAGATGATCGTTGATGGCGCGGTCGGAATGGTGCAGATGGCTCTTGAAAAACTGAATGAGAACAGCGTTGTGCAGCTTGATGAGGAACGCAAGGCGGCGATGGTTTCCAACCTGCTTGTGATCCTCTGCGGCAACAAGGACGCGCAGCCGGTCATCAATTCGGGCAGCCTCTATTGATGAGTGTATGGAGGAAGGAAAAAAGCAGGTGCCGCCGCGCCTTTCCGCAAAGCTTTACGCCCAGATCGCCGCATGGGCGGAGGATGACTTCCGTTCCATCAACGGGCAGATTGAATATCTGCTGACCGAGTGCGTAAAGCAGAGAAAGAAGGACGGTAAATACGTCTCCGAGACGATGGACGAAAAAATCAAGCTGGATCTTTAAAACGGTACGGCGTTTTTGTGGGGGTATAAATGAAGCTGGGTACCTCCCCGATTCGGGGAGGTACCCAGCTGCTTCCGCTGCCGAGCAAAAAAGCGCAAAGACAAAAAAAGTACACCCCTTTCGGGGTGTACAAGAGAGGGTAAAGCTTTTCGTTATCTACGGAAACAATCGCTGCAGTACACAGGACGGTCGTCGCGGGGCTGGAACGGAACTTTGCAGGGTTTACCACAGTCAGCGCAGATGGCGTCAAACATCTGACGGTCATTGCTGCGTCCGCGGTTGGAGTTCCCCTTGCGAGCGTCGCGGCAGAGCTTGCAGCGCTGGGGTTCGTTATCGAAACCCTTTTCAGCAAAGAACTCCTGCTCTCTGGCGGTGAAAGTGAACTCTTGTCCGCAATCTTTGCAGACGATTGTTTTGTCTTGAAACATGTAATACCTCTTTTGAATTAATTCGCCTCGTGGGCGATCTGGTGATAATTATAAGTGTATGCCAGATTTGCGAATAAGTCAATACAATTTTTTAATTTTTAATATGATTCAAAGAAACATAGGGGCAACAAACAAATGGAAAGGCGCCTATCCGCTGCGAGAGTAAGAAAAAATTCCGAAACGCGGACCACTCAGCGTTTCGGAATTTGGAGCAGGTGAAGGGAATCGAACCCTCGTGTTCAGCTTGGGAAGCTGACATTCTGCCATTGAACTACACCTGCAGATACAGCTTACACAGTATAGCATACTTCCAGACGCTTTTCAACCCCGTCGAATTGAACAATTATGGTGTTAAAAGTTTATGCACTTTAGCTATTTCGTTCCTTGTTTTTCCAGCTGAAAGGAGGTACAATACAACCATCAAGAAAAAGGAGGGGGGGTGCGGCATCAGCATGTTTGACAATCGAATCATGGGCACGGATTTGGATGATCTGATTTTCGGCGGAAGCGAACAGACCATCAGCGAAAGATAAAGAGCCCGCATCAGGAAGCAACCACACCGACATGGTGTGGCTTTTTTTTATCTATTCAGCCCGCGGCACCGATCGGGCCGGCGCTCATAAAATGATAAGAGAACGGAGCCATGCTCCGATCCGATTTTCTGGGGGGTGCCGCAATGTCCGGAAAACGCGGGGCCGGCCGCGGGTCGGCCAAATGCGAGGAGCTGCGCCTTTATCCGACCCGCGCGTCGCAGTGCGCCGTGGACTGCGCCGTGCGCGCGATGGGCGGCAGAGCGGAGCTGCTGAGCGCGGAGGTCGCGCTGGAGCGCGGAAGCGGCGGAGCGTACAGCGCAGACGCGAGATATTTCTATCGCATCACCGCCCGTGTGCTCCTGGACACCGGCCGGACGGCCGGGATCACCGCGCTGGCGGTCGCCCGGAAAAGGGTGGTTTTCCGGAAGAACGGGTTTCCCGCCGCGGCGGGAAGGCCGCTGTTCCCCCCGGTGCTCAGGCTCAGGCTCGCGGACGGGCCGCGGAGTCCTGCCCGTGCGGAGACGCTTGCCGGGGTCCCGTCCGACATCCTTGCCCGTTTCGGATACGAGCTCTGCTTCAGCGGCGCGGTACGGCGGATCTATGCCGCGCTCCCGGACTGAAAAGGCCCGTCTGAACTTCAGACGGGCCTTTTTTTAGGATTGTACGGTGATCTCGTTTTTCAGGGGAATGATATTCACATAGCTTCTGCCGCGTCCCAGGGAGAGGGGGCTGCCGTCGGCGGTGGTATAGAGGAACTGGCTGTTCCGGTCGGCCTTGCTCCAGCGGATGGGGACGAGCTTG
>CAZVHV010000232.1:0-2977 GCA_964627025.1 uncultured Oscillospiraceae bacterium
CGCTCTCCCTTGGCAGCAAGGGGGCATCCTGTCCCCACCTCAAAGGCGGGGAGGCCGCCCTCGTCGTGCCCTACATATCCGGGCGGAGAACCGATCAGGCGGGAGATGGTGTGCCGTTCGGCATATTCCGTCATGTCGAAGCGAAGCAGCGCGTCCTCGCTTCCAAACAGGGCGGCGGCCAGTGCTTTGCACAGCTCGGTTTTGCCGACGCCGGTCGGTCCGAGGAAGAGGAAAACACCGGCAGGACGATGGGGGTCCTTCAAACCGAGACGGCCTCGCCGGACGGCGCGGGCCACGGCGCGGACCGCTTCCTCCTGTCCGATGACCCGGCGGTGCAGTTCGTTCTCCAGATCGAGCAGACGCTCACTCTCCGCCTGCGTGAGGCTGGTGACGGGGATCCCCGTCCAGCAGGAAACCACGGCCGCCACGTCCTGCGCCGTAACCCAGATGTCCTGGCACTCTTTCTGCCACACCGCCCGGTAGAGGTTCAGCTCGCGGCGAAAATCTTCTTCCGCATCGCGCAGCATGCCCGCCCGCTGAAAATTCTGCCCGCGGACGGCCGCTTCTTTTTCCTGCTCGGCCTTACGGAGTTTGTCCTCAAGCGCTTGCAGCGCGGACGGGGTGGAGAGGCGTTCCAGCCGCACGCGCGAGGCGGCCTCGTCGATGAGGTCGATGGCCTTATCCGGAAGGCGCCGGTCGGTGAGATAACGGCAGGAGAGCTTTACCGCTGCCGAAAGTGCCTCGTCGGTAATGGAAAGCCTGTGGTGGCACTCATAGCGTTTCCGCAGTCCGCCGAGGATGGCGAGTGCGATCTCCTCGTCCGGTTCATTCACCAGCACCGGCTGAAAGCGCCGCTCCAGGGCGGCGTCCTTCTCGATATAGCGGCGGTATTCATCCAGTGTGGTGGCGCCGATGACCTGCAGGGTTCCCCGGCTGAGCGCGGGCTTGATGATATTAGCCGCATCGATCGCACCCTCTGCGCTTCCGGCGCCCACGATGGTATGCAGTTCATCGATAAATAAAATAATGTTGCCCGCCTTTTCCGCTTCGGTCAGAATGTTTTTGACCCGCTCCTCAAATTCCCCCCGGTATTTCGTACCGGCCACCATGCACGAAAGATCGAGAGACAAAATGCGTTTGCCCCGCAGATCGTCCGGCACAGTCCCGGCAGCCACCTGCTGTGCCAGACCTTCGGCCACGGCGGTTTTGCCGACCCCAGGTTCTCCGATGAGCGCGGGATTATTCTTCCTGCGGCGGGAGAGGATCTGGATGACACGCTCGACTTCCTTTTCGCGCCCGATCACCGGGTCGAGGACCCCTTCCGATGCCAGGCGGGTAAGATCCTGAGAAAACTGATCCAGCATTCTGGTATCGCCGCCGATACAGTCCCGCTCGTTCCTCGCCCGGCCGATGCGAAGGGAAGGGGGAAATTCGCCCCCAAGGGCACAGCGCACGTCACTGTAAAGCTTTTGCATCTCAATGCCGCTGTCGGAGAAAACGCCGGCCGCCCCGCCGCTGCGCTCCTGAAGCAGCCCGAGCAGCAGATGCTCGGTGCCGACAGAATGGCAGCCCATACGAACCGCTTCACTCACGGACTGCTCGATGATCCGCTTACAGCGCGGCGTCAGCCCCTGCGAAGGAGGACCGGTCGGCGTACCGACCCCCACAAGCCTCGCGATCGCAGTGCGGACGTGCTCCGCCTCCAGACCGGCGTTGCGCAGCACCAGAGCCGCGATGCCGCCTTCGCCTTGGGCGAGTCCCAGCAGCAGATGCTCGCTGCCGACATAAGCGTGTCCGAGGCTGGCCGAGCCTTCCTGCGCCAGCCGCAGGGCGAGCTGTGCCTGGTGCGTAAATCTGTATTCGATGATATCACGTCGCCTCCTTTTTTGAGAAACAGTATGCCTGGCCGTCCTCAGGAGGAATGACGCTCTGCACCTCGCCTCGGCGTCTTTTCACCCGGCAGGGAGGCGGGCTGATCCGCCGGCAGCTGCTCGGTTTGCCCCTGGCTTCCGTTTTTTTCCCGTTTTGCGTGCCTTGCGCTGTGGGGGGTGCCCTCCAGTTCAGGGGTAAGGCTGCCCGCCATTTCCCATTCATAATCTCTGCGTTTCATACTTTTCCTCTTTTCTGCACTGCGGCGTTATCATATTTTGCCCAATTGATGGAAAAATACGCTGTTAAATCTTAAAGAGGTATGTAAAAAATCAGAAAATTTAGGATTGCATTTTAGAAAACTTGTGGTACAATGATGTCACATTGTTTTGGAGGTGTTTCCTTTGGCATATGTTATCAGCGACGCGTGTGTTAGCTGCGGCGCATGCGAGGGCGCTTGCCCCACCAGTGCGATTTCTCAGGGCGATACTCAGTACGTGATCGATGCGAATACCTGCATCGACTGCGGTTCCTGCGTTGAGGTTTGCCCCACTGGTGCAATTTCCCAGGGCTAAGGCTTACGTAGAAAAATAAAGGCGCCACCAATTTTGGTGGCGCCTTTATTCTGCTTTGCGCGGTACCGGATGTGCTCAATCCCCATATCCGTTCGGGTGGCTGCTGTGCCACTGCCAGGCCGAGCGGATGATATCCAGGATGTCTGCGTGTTTCGGCTGCCAACCCAGGACCTGCATGGCCTTTTCGCTGGAGGCCACCAGAACCGCCGGGTCACCCGGCCGCCGGTCCGCTTCGGTAACGGGAATGGGGGCTCCCGTGACGCGCCGCACCGCATCGATGATCTCAAGATTGGAAAAACCCTGACCGTTGCCCAGGTTGAAGGCCGCCGAGGGATTGCCGGCCTTCAGGTAGTCCAGCGCCAGGAAATGAGCGTCAACAAGATCCTCCACATGGATATAGTCCCGGATGCAGGTCCCGTCCCGGGTCGGGTAGTCGGTACCGAAAAGGCTCAGACTTGCCCGCTTTCCCTGCGCCGTGGCCAGCACCAGCGGGATCAAATGGGTCTCTGGCCGGTGGTCCTCGCCGATGGAGC
>CAZVHV010000233.1:0-2970 GCA_964627025.1 uncultured Oscillospiraceae bacterium
TTGCCTATGTTCTCAACAGCCTCACACAGGTCTATATCGGCGCCCAGCGCAGCATGGAGAATCCGAGTACCGGGCTGCATATTTCCATCCTCTCCATGTGCACCAATACCTTCCTCAACTGGGTGCTGATCTTTGGAAGGCTCGGCGCTCCTGCGATGGGGGTGAGAGGCGCCGCCGCCGCGACCCTGATCTCCCGCATGGTGGAGTTTGCCGTCACCGCCGCCTACGCGGCGGGCTGCCGCCGCTTCCGCCTCCGGGCCGACCTGATGCTCCGCCCGGGCGGAGCCATGCTGCGCAGCTATGCCAGATTTTCCACACCCGTGGTGCTCAATGAGACCCTGTGGGGCCTGGGCACCGCCCTTTACCCCACGATTATGGGTCATATGGCCGAGAGCACCGCGATCCTCACCGCGTTCACCATTGCCGGAAACATCGACCGGGTGTGCACGGTGGCCGTCTTTGCCCTGGCGAACACGGCGGCCATCATTGTGGGGCGGGAGATCGGCGCCGGCCGCAGAGACGGGGTCTATGAAACGGGGGGCGCGCTGAACGCTGTGGCCTTCGGCACCGGCCTGATCCTGGGCGGCATCATGGTCGCATCGACCTATCTGATCATCGCCCCGTATATCTATCCGCTCTTTCATCTCTCGGAGCGGGCCGCCGCCATATCCACCATGATGCAGGTGGTCACCGCGGCCTTTCTTGCCGTGCGGTCCTTCAACGCCGTCAATATCGTAGGCGTCCTCCGCGGGGGCGGAGACGTGCGGGCCGCCACCATCATCGACCTCGTTCCGCTGTGGGGCCTGGCCCTTCCGCTCTTCGTCCTGTTCGGGATGGTTTTGAAGCTGGATATTTTCTGGGTGTTTCTCTGCATTTCGGCGGAAAATGTGATCAAATTCTTTCTGGGGATCTACCGGTTCCGCTCCCGGGCCTGGATCAACGATGTGACCCGGGGAAGTTCCGTCCCCGTGGGGCCCGCTTAATCGGAAACGAGGTCCAGCAATTCCTCCGGGCGGTCGATCCTGTGATCCGCGCCTTCCCGCTCCAAAACTGCTCTGTCACGGAATCCCCATGTGACGCCGACGCATACCATCCCGGCGTTTTTGGCCGTTTGGACATCCACTTCCGAATCGCCCACATAGACCGCTCTGTCGGGCGTGGAGCCCAGCTCCTCAAGCGCTTTGTAGACGGCATCGGGCGCCGGCTTCTTCGCGATATGCTCGGATTCTCCGATCGCGATTTTGATGTACGCGTCGAAATACGTCCGGTTCAGCCCTTTTACCGCCTGGTCGAATTTGTTCGAGACGATGGCCAGCTTGTAATGCCGGTCTGACAATTGACGCAGAAGGGCCGGGATCCCCGGATAGGGTTTGGTCTTGTTCTGCATGTTTTTTGCATAAAGAGAACGAAAATCCGCAAGACACTCCTGAAAGCGGGGGTTATCGGTCCCGTCAGGGATGGAAAGTGCGATCAGACGCGCGACGCCGTTTCCCGCGAACTGTCTGACTTCCGCCGGCTTTCTGGCCGGAAAGCCATAGCGCGCCAGCGCGGCATTGACGCTGTCCGTAAGATCTTCCAGTGTGTTCAGCAGGGTCCCGTCCAAATCGAATATCACGGTATCGTATTTTTTCATAGAGCTTCATTCCTGATTTCTGCTTAAATTAGTAGGAAAGCACCCCCGGAGTCGGTTCAGTATCCCATACTGTCCGACTCCGGGGGTGCAGTTTTAGTCCGGAGGTTACATCTTTTCCGGCGCTGAGACGCCGATGAGCTTCAGGCAGTTGGCCAGGACCGACCGCACCGTATCGGCCAGCTTGAGGCGGGCGCGGAGGATATCGTCCGGCTCGCCCTTGATCCGGCAGGCATTGTAGAAGCGGTGAAAATCGCCGGCCAGAGCCACCAGATAGCGGTTGAGCCGGGAAGGATCGTAGTCGCGGGCCGCGAGGCGGATCTCCTCAGGCAACTGAGAGAGGCTCTTGATGAGGGCCTTTTCTTCCCCGGCAGCAAGCAGGGCGGGGTCGATGTCCGCGGCCGCGGGCACCTGCACGCCCTCCTCCGCCAGACGGGCGGCCAGAGAACAGATGCGGGCGTGGGCATACTGGACATAGTACACCGGATTCTCGCTGTCCTGCCGCACCGCCAGATCCATATCAAAGATCAGATGGTTGGTGGGCTTGGAATTGAAGAAGAAGCGGGCGGCGTCCACCGAGATCTCATCCAGAAGATCGGCCAGCGTGATGGACTTGCCGCTGCGCTTGGACACCTTCACTTCCCTGCCGTCCTGCAGGAGCTGCACGAGCTGCATAATAAGGAAATCCAGGCGGGAGTTGTCGATGCCGAGCGCCGTGATGCCAGCTTTGAACCGAAGGGCGTGGCCATGGTGGTCCGCGCCGAGCACATCGATGACCTTGTCAAAGCCGCGCACCTCAAATTTATTGCGGTGGTAGGCCATGTCCACGGCAAAGTAGGTGTAGCCGCCCGTGGAGCGGCGCAGCACCTCGTCCTTTTCCCCGCCCAGAGCGGTGACCTTGAACCACAGGGCGCCGTCCTTTTCATAGGTATAGCCGCTCTGTTCCAAAAGCGCGATGGTCTCGGCCACATAGCCGCTCTCGTGAAGGGAGGATTCGCGGAACCACCGGTCATAGGTGATGCCGTAGCGCTCCAGATCGTGCTCCATTTTGGAGATGTTATAGTCGAGGCCGAAGGATTTCATGGCGGCGCAGCGCTCTTCCGGGTCGGCCTCCAGGTACTTGTCCCCGTACCGGTCGTAAAAAGCCTTCGCCAGGAGCTTGATGTCCTCGCCGTGATAGCCGTCTTCGGGGAATTCCACGGCATCCTCGCCCTTTAAAAGCTGGATATAGCTCGCCTCGACCGACTTGGCGAACTTTTCCACCTGATTGCCCGCGTCGTTGACATAGAACTCTCTCCAGACGTGGTAGCCGGCCCGCTCCAGGACTGAGGCCATGGCGT
>CAZVHV010000234.1:0-2681 GCA_964627025.1 uncultured Oscillospiraceae bacterium
GTGATGATAGCGGCGATTACCGTGTTGCTGTGCCTGTTGCCGGTATCATTCTGTATGATAAGTACGGGGCGGTAGCCGCCCTGCTCGGAACCGACACCCAGCGTAAGGTCGGCATAAAACATATCACCCCGTCTGATTTTTCTGTTCATAAAGGCCCTCCTCGTCCTCTGTAAAAGCGAAAGGCGGCAGACTTAAAAAGCCTGCCGCCCAATCTTCGCATAGAAACTGTTGCTTACTGCTGTATCAGGAATTTCCGGTAAAATCGTCGGAATACATGTCGCCTTTGACGGTGACGGTGGCGCTTTTCGTTGAAGTCAGGTAGATGTTGGAGCCGGTCAGCGCCGTCGCCTGCGGGTCAAGGGCCTTTACGGTGAAGGTGATCGTATAGGTTCCGTCCTTGGTTTCCACGGGGATATAGATTTTCCGCGCTCCCGTCACGCTGGAGCCGTTGACGGGGAACTGCCATGTGCCGCCGACATTTTCCAGTGAAACAGATTTGGCCGATGTGAAGTTATAGTTTGCCGTTACCGTTGTTCCGCTGACGTAGGAGGCCGTAACAGGCAGTCTTACCGTGATGCCATACCCGGATTTGGTTACGCCCGATTTGAGCGTCCCGGAGCCGCCGTCGCCAAGCGTGACGCCGCCTGCGCTGAGAGACGCGGCGGAGGCGAAAGTTGCGCTGATGCTGTGGGAGGATAAAACACCGCTAAAAGTATAAGTGGATGCCGCGCCGATTGACGAGCCATCCACTTTAACGTCTGCAATTTTATACCCGGTGTTTGCCGTAATGGTGTAGGTTTTGCTGCTGCCCTCCGTTACTGAGGTTGAACCGCTTGGACTGATGCTGCCACCCGTTCCCGCAGTAGCCGCAATGGTGTAAGTCGTAGGGGCTGGCGGATCATAATAATAATAGCCGCCCCCACTGTAACCGCCTCCGCTGTCGTTGTCATCCCACGGGTGATATTCCGAGCCGTCCGCGCCGCCGGAGTAGTTCGCAGTGGCGCGTTCCGCCTCGGCTGCTGCGTGGGCGGCATCCATACCTGCCTGATCTCCGGCATTATAAGCGTCCCACCAATCATTTGTAGCGTCTTGAATTCTGTCTTGCTGATCTCCTGATAGATATTCATTGTCATATTCAGATACAACAGCAAGTGCTGGTGTACCAAGCGATACTACCAGCACCAGCATAATTATTACCAACAGTAGTCGGGATTTATAATTTTTCACGTTTTCCTCCTTAGTTAAAAGCGGTCATACTGCTCCAATGGACATTTGCGGTGAATGTATTCACTCTGATTTCAACATCAACATCGCGGATTTCACCAGCCTTTGGGTCAGATATAAAGTCATAATTTTGCTGAATCCAAGTGATATCCGCATTTTCAGGAATTGTCACAGTCAAGACCCCGCGTACATAGGCACCGGCGCTGGTGCTGTGACGGGACCAGTAAACGCATGAGAGATCAGTTCTCAGCGAAAGCTTCACTTTACCATCGGCATTCAGTTCATCCTCTACACCACACGCTTCTGCAAGCAGAAGATTTGCAAAGTCGATATCAGGTTGTGTTCCAAAAGTATAAGTTAGACCGGAAACTACTCCGACATAGTCAGTCGGTGTCCGCAAGGGCTGCTTCACAACTTCAATGCCGTTTGGATTGCGGAGCTTCCATTCGTTGGAGTTCTCAAAACCATAAGTTCCAGTGAAGTATGCAACTTGCGGATACGAATTCATCCATTCTTCATCTGTTTTAGTGCTTATGGTTTCGGTTTCTTTACAATGTTCATTCCAGGTCATGTCATAGTAGCTGTGCAACCGGGTAATTTCCTCCGGGGTCAGTACGTCACGGTAAATCTGGACGGTAGTAAACAGATCGGAGTAGCCTACCCATGCGCCCAAGGATTCCGCCACATAGCGGATCGGCACATAGGTTCGGTCGTTTGCAAGGACAGCCTGCGTATCCATCTTGACCGTGCTGTTACAGCCATCTTTTGTTACCGAGATCGTATCGCTGCCAATCGGCACCGTAATGGTAATGCCGTTCTGCTTAATCACAGCGGACTGTGCGTCCGAATCCCAGCTAACGTCCGCGCCCATCGTCTCCGCAACGAACCGCACGGGGATAAGGGTCCTGTTATTTTTGTCCACGAAAGGCTGCGCGTCAGGGAATATGATTGCCTTGCCGTTGTATTTTACGGTCAGAACGCTGGAGCCGATAGCGGCTGTATCCGTTTTGGCCGTGTCGGTTGTTGCAGTAGTGGTGTCTGCCGCTGCCGCGCCGGTCATGCAAAAGGCGCTGACCATCATAACGACAGCAAGCAGCAACGAGATTCTTTCCTTCATCGTGTGTACCTCCTTAATGTTAGTTTGATGTTGCGGAAAGATTGCCTGTTATGTTTAGTACATATTCTCACCCCCCTTCCATTACAAGCGCGATAATCTGGAGGGCGATATAGGACGGGGCGATGTAAGAACACAGGGGGATGTGACGTTTTGCCGGGAGGTGCTTTATCAGTCCATAGACCACAGCGCCGATACCGGCCAGAAAAATGACTGCCGCCAGTTCCTGTAAGCCGCACGTAAAGCCAAGACTGCAAAGCAGCTTGAAATCGCCTCCGGGAACTTCGCTCTTTGTAAGTTTTGCCGTTATAAACAGCAACACGGCTGGGGCGACTAAACCGAG
>CAZVHV010000234.1:2691-2958 GCA_964627025.1 uncultured Oscillospiraceae bacterium
ACTCCAAAACATGGAAAAACTAAAGGCTATGCCGGTCAGGAGCAATGTTATGGGAACAAAATTGGGTATTTCCCGCCGTCTGAAATCGACAACGCCGCCGTAAATCAGCACGGCGGCGTTTATCAGGATAGGAATGTATTTCATAACCGTCACTCCGTCCGGTAGTTCGTAGACTTTACCGTAAAGTCAAAACTTACGTTATCGAAACCGTACTCCCTAAAGAGCGTGGAGAATGTGACTGTCCCGGTGACGGTTAGGGCGGGGGGC
>CAZVHV010000235.1:0-2943 GCA_964627025.1 uncultured Oscillospiraceae bacterium
GGTCTGCAACGGGCTGGATATTCCCGCCGCCATGCGGATACAGCCCTTTGCCGATCTTTCCGGGGGAGAAAAGACGCGGGTGAATCTTGCCCGCCTGATTCTGGAAGATACCGATATCCTGCTTCTGGACGAGCCGACCAACCATTTGGATATCCACGCGACCGAGTGGCTGGAGGACTATCTGAGCCGATACAGGGGGACCGTCCTCACCGTCTCGCACGACCGTTATTTTCTGGATAAGACCATTTCCAGGGTGATCGAGCTGAACAACGGAAAGGCCGATTTCTATGGGGGCAACTATACCTTTTATACGATCGAGCGGGAAGCGCGCTATCAGGAAAAGCTGAAGCAGTATGAAAAGGAGCAGGCGAAGATCGCTCAGCTGCAGGAAGCCGCGGACAAGCTCCATCTTTGGGCCTTCATGGGGAACGATAAGCTCCACAAGCGCGCCTTTTCCATGGAGAAGCGCATCGAGCGCCTGCACACGACCGACCGCCCGCTCAGGGAAAAGAAGCTCATCAGCCGGTTCGGCGAGCGGGAATTTCAGGGAGATGAGCTCCTGACTGTGAAGGGGCTTTCCAAGGGCTTTGAAGGCCGCACTCTTTTTGACCATGTGGATCTGAAGCTGGAGGGGGGCGAGCGTGTCGCACTTCTGGGCGACAACGGGGCCGGAAAGTCTACCTTTCTGAAAATTCTGCTGGGCGAGGAAATGCCAGATGCTGGAAAACTGCGTACCGGGCCGACCATGAAAGTCGGCTATCTTCCGCAGGTCATCCGGTTTTCCCACCCAGAACGGACCCTGCTTGACACCATGCTCTACGAGCAGAACTGTTCCACGCAGGCCGCGCGCGACCGTCTGGCCGCTTTTAAATTCAGAGGCGAGGATGTACTCAAGCCGGTGTCCGCCCTTTCGGGCGGCGAGCAGAGCCGCCTGCGCCTCTGTATGCTGATGGATTCCCAGATCAATCTCCTGGTGCTGGACGAGCCAACCAACCATCTGGACCTTGCCTCGCGGGAATGGATCGAAGAGGCGGTGGAGGAATACGGGGGCACCCTGCTTTTCGTCTCGCACGACCGCTATTTCATCAACCGGTTTGCCGACCGCATTTGGATGCTGGAAGACGGCGGGATCACCGATTTTGAAGGGAGCTTTGACGCGTTTCAGGCGGCCCGCGCTAAACAGAAGGCCGCACCGCTCCCCAAAGTGCCCGAGGTGAAGGAGAAAAAAGAAAAACCAAAGCGCACCGGTGGGATCAAGCAGCTGGAAAAAGAGACGGCCGCCGCGGAGCGCGCCGTGGCAAAAGCGGAAGAGCGGATGTACGATCTGACCCAGGAGATCGAGGAAGCCTCCTCCGACTACCTGAAACTGCAGGACCTGTATGACAGACGCGCGGAACTGGAAGACGAGATCGCAGCGCTTTATGCCAAGTGGGAGGCGCTGGAACAGGAGCTGGAAAACGCCATATAAGAGACTACGAGAGAAAACAGTGAGGAACGAGCATGCTGGAAAAGCTGAAAGCGTTAGAGTTACATTATGCGGATCTGGAGGCCAGGCTGGGCGCCTCCGAGACCTACAGCGACCCCGCCCTCGTGGCGCGTCTGAACCGCGAACAGAAGGAACTTACTCCGGTCGTGACGGCCTATCGTGCTTATGTGAAGTGTCAAAACACCATGGAGGAGGCGCGGAGCCTCATGAGCGACCCGGAGTTTAAGGAACTGGCGCAGGAGGAGTATGCGTCCGCGAAAGAGGAGATGGAGCGGCTGGAGAAGGAAATCACACTCCTGCTGCTGCCGAAAGATCCGAACGACGAGAAAAACGTGATCGTCGAGATCCGCGCGGGCGTGGGCGGTGAGGAAGCCGCGCTGTTTGCAAATTCCCTCACCCGGATGTACACCATGTATGCCGAGCGCAAACGCTGGCGGGTGGAGGTCGCGAATCTGAATGAGACCGAACTGGGCGGAATCAAGGAGGTCTCATTTATCGTAGAAGGGGAGGGCGCTTACTCCAGACTCAAATTCGAGAGTGGGGTCCACCGCGTCCAGAGAGTACCGGAGACCGAGTCCGGTGGGCGCATCCATACCTCTACCGTGACCGTTGCCGTGCTGCCCGAAGTGGATGAAGTGGAGTTTGAGCTGAATCCGACTGATCTGAAAATTGATACCTTTCGCTCTTCCGGCGCGGGCGGCCAGCACATCAATAAAACCGAATCGGCCATCCGCATCACGCATCTTCCGAGCGGCGTGGTGGTGGAATGTCAGGACGAGCGCAGCCAATACAAGAACAAAGAACGGGCCATGCAGATCCTCCGTTCCCGCCTTTACGAAGAGGAACTGCGCAGACAGACCGACAGCATCGCCAGCGAACGCCGCAGCCAGGTGGGCAGCGGAATGCGCAACGAGCGCATCCGCACCTATAATTTTCCGCAGGGGCGGCTGACCGACCACCGGATCGGCCTCACCCTGTATAAGCTGGAAGATGTCATGGACGGCGATCTGGACGAGATCATCGACAGCCTGGTCACTGCCGACCAGGCGGAACGACTGAAACAGAATGAAGGATAAGATGAAAACAAAAGTATTGTCCGAAAACGAAATCGAATCCGCCGCCGACATCCTGTACTCCGGGGGCCTGGTCGCGGTGCCGACCGAAACGGTATACGGGCTGGCGGCCGACGCGCTGAATGCCGACGCCGTCGAGGCGATCTATGCCGCAAAGGGGCGACCGGAGACCAAGCCGATCAGCCTACTGCTCACAGGGATGGACATGGTGGAACCGATATGCAGGGATATTCCGCCATCGGCCTACCGCCTGGCCGAGGCGTTTTGGCCGGGTCCGCTGACCATGGTGCTGCACGGCAGCGGCGCGGTGCCTCCCGTTGTCACCGCGGGCGGGACCACGCTCGGCGTGCGCTGCCCCGATCACCCGGTCACACTGGCGCTGAT
>CAZVHV010000236.1:0-2943 GCA_964627025.1 uncultured Oscillospiraceae bacterium
GTGTTTGGCTGTGATCGGTTTCCATCCATACGACGAGGGCCAGTTCCGCTATTTTGCCTTTTTGCCGCAGATGAGCGTTGACGCCGTGTTTCTCCACCGGGACTTTGAACATCTGACTTGCTGAGGCGCAGTAGATGTCGCCGCCGCCTTCAAAGACCTCCTGCCGCCAGCGTTCACCGGCGAACCAGGCAATGACCCGCGCTTCGATCGCCGAGAAGTCCGCCACGATGAGCTTGCATCCGGGCTTCGGGACGAATGCCGTCCGGATAAGCTGGGATAGCGTATCCGGCACATCCTCATAGAGCATTTTCACTGAATCATAATCGCCGCCGCGAACCAGAGCACGGGCGTCCGCCAAATCGGGCAGATGGTTCTGAGGCAAATTTTGCATTTGAATGAGCCTGCCTGCCCAGCGGCCGGTTCGATTGGCTCCGTAGAACTGGAACATACCTCTGGCTCGGCCGTCAGCACAGACAGCTTTCTCCATCGCCAGATACTTTTTCACCGAGGATTTGGCGAGCTGCTGGCGGAGGGTCAATACACCCTGCAATTCTAATGGGGCCGTCGTCAACAATTCTGCAACCGCCTTTTTACCGAGCGTATCGGTTTCTAAGCCATTGTCGGCCAGCCACTGCTTCATCTGCGCCACTGAGTTGGGATTGTCCAGCTCAGTCAGATGCTTCATAGCGGAGGTAAGCTCAGCGCGGGAGCGACCATCCATCTCGATGGCCCGCCGCACCAGCGTCATGTCCAGCGCGACGCCGCGGTCGTTGATCTCCTGATCAAGGTGGTATTCATCCCATACAGCCTCCGGTACGGGGAACTTGGAGAGCTTCGCCTGTATGGCCATCTCCACCTCGACGTCGCGCTTGTTATAGGATTTGAAAAGCGCCCATTTCTCGGCCGCGTCGGAGGGCAGATTGCGGGTGCGCCCGCCGTTGCTCTTTGTTGGAGCGCAGGGCTGGCAGAAGTATTTGATGAGCTCCTTGCCCTCGGTCAGCTTCTGCTTTTCAAGGCCGAGCACGGCGCCCGCGCCCGCAAGAGAGAGTGGCAGACCCATATACGCCGACCAGACCATTGTGCAGTGCCAAGACTGTGGATCGAGATATTCGCCAGTGGGGTGGCCCAAGTAGCGGGAGAGGCATATGCGTTCAAACGCGCTGTTATGGGCAAATTTCGTAATGCTATCATCTGTCAGCGCCGCTAGCACATCGCACGGTATCTTCTCCCCGCTGGCAAGGTCGACGACCTGAACGTCGCCGCCGTCCACGCTGTAGCCGAAAAGCAGAATTTCGAAGTCCGGTGACTCGACATAGCGATATACACCTGATTTGGCGAGGTTGACGCTGGAAAATGTCTCAGCGTCTATATGGATTGATTTCATAGGCGTCTCCTTGGTAACGAGGTCAAGGGCGGCGGATTGCTCCACCACCCTTGGGGCCCTTGGTCTTAGGCGAGGAAGTCCTCGTCGTCTCCGGTAGCGAAGTCATCCTCCGCGCTGATCCTGCCGCCGAGAGGCTCACCGTCGCGTATCTTTTGCAGATTGTTCAGGCCGCAGGCGATGCCCTTATTGCCATTGGAGTTGAAGGCATAGAAGCTGATGCTGGCCCTGCCGTACACGCCGCTGTATACCTCAGACCGGGTCAGGATGGGATCGCGGTTGGCGTCCACAATGCCGGGAGCGACAGCGGAGTTGGCATTGATGAACCAGGCGTTGGCATAGGCAGGATCATCCGGGCGCTCGATATCCCCGTCCCTGAGTGGCGTTTTGACCGCGGCCAGAGGAGGCACAGACTTGCCGGCGCCTTTCAGCTTGGCCTCGCCCTCATGGTAGGCGGCCGCAATAGCAGCCTTGATCCTCTGGACGGTGGCGGTATCTGACTTGGGAATGATGAGCGAGACAGAGAACTTAGGTACGCCGCCATTGATGGACTTGGCTTCCCACGCATTCACATAACTCCAGCGTGTGTCTTTGCCGGTGATGACCTTCATGGGGTTGGCGTTTTTAGCATTGGTATTCATAAGATTTTCCTCCATTTAATCGTTAAAGTCGGCTTTCGCCGTATTGAGTGCCGGGCGCATATCGCTTTCCGGTACAAGCGTGGGTTTGCCTTGGGGCTTTTCGATGTAGCCGCCGAGGACTTCTTCAAAGCGCTTCCTGCCCAGCAGCGTGGTCATAGCGGTCACGCCAAGGATTTTGTGTTCATAGGGGTCGTAGCCGGCCGCTGTGACGGCGCCGGCCACGACCGCCTCGTCTGTGTACTTGCGATTGGAGCGGCCTTCTACCAGTTTGTAGCCGCGCCATTCCTTGCCGCTGACGGCGGCTTGCAGGGCGTAATCCTTGATGTCGGAGGCCCAGGCAATCAGCGCGTCAACCTTGCCAAGGATATCCTCGACCTCCTCATCCTCCAGCAGAGGTGGGAGCTTGAATTCATATCTGGCCAGCTCCATGTTGGCGGCGGCCCGTTCGCGGCAGTCGTGCTTCGCTTTGCAGAACTGGCACCACTCGCCGCAGCGGTAGGAGCCCTCCCCAATGAAGGCCAGCTCCGCCATGGGGGCAAGTACGGATGCCGCCCAGTCGTAAAGCATCTCCTTGGAAATAGTGTATGTGCTGACATTGGAGCGCCGGGGCTGGTAGATGGTCATGGACACCGTGGCGATGTCGTAGATGCCGTCGAAGATTTCCAGAGCGCCGAGGGCGTAGAGCATCATCTGTGGGTTGTCCTCCGCTTCGACCAGTACGCCGCGCCCATGCTTATAATCCACGATGTGGAGCGTGCCGTCGGCAATAAGGACGCAGTCTCCGGTGCCGAAACCATCCTTTACAAAGCGGGAGTAATCCAAGCGCTGCTCAATGAGGACTTCCGGATCTGAGCAAACCCGCTTGGCGTCCTGGATCAGCTCAAGGATATAGGAGGCGTAACCGTTGGCGCATTCCTCCAT
>CAZVHV010000237.1:0-2938 GCA_964627025.1 uncultured Oscillospiraceae bacterium
TGAGCAGCTCCATAAGGATCGTGAACTGGAGGAAAAGCCGCTTTTTGCAAATCCGCGCAATGCCGCGGCGGGCTCGCTCCGTCAGCTGGACGCGAAAATCGCAGCCGCGCGGCAGCTGGATATTATGGTGTTTAATATCCAGTGGGCGGAGGGCGTCAACTTCCTGACCCATGAGCAGACGCTGAGCTGGCTGGAGAAGAAGCGTTTTAAGGTGATCCCGCACCGGATGGCGCGCACCATGGAGCAGGCGAGAGCGTATATTGCCCGTTTGGGTGAGGACCGGGAGCAATACCGGTTCGATATCGATGGCGCGGTCGTGAAGGTGAACGATCTGGCGGATCGCGAGGTCCTTGGGAGCACGTCGAAGTTCCCCCGCTGGGCGGCGGCTTACAAATATCCTCCCGAGCAGAAACCGTCCAGGGTCGTGGACATCGTCGTTCAGGTCGGGCGGACCGGTGTGCTCACGCCGAAGGCGGTGATCGAGCCGGTCCGCCTGGCCGGTACCACCGTGACAAATGCGACCCTTCATAACCAGGATTTCATCGCTGAAAAAGATATCCGCATCGGGGATACCGTGCTGGTGCAGAAGGCCGGTGAGATCATCCCTGAAATCGTGGCTGTGGTCAGGGACGAACGTCCCGAAGGGACAGTGCCTTATGTGCTGCCCGATCTCTGCCCGGTCTGCGGCGCCCCTGTCGTGCGGGATGAGGACGGAGCGGCGCTCCGCTGTACCGGCGCGCAGTGTCCCGCGCAGCGGCTGCGTCACCTCGTCCACTTTGCCTCGCGGGACGCCATGGATATTGAGGGCCTTGGCCCAGCCGTTGTGGAGGGGCTGGTGAACGCAGACCTGGTGAAAAATCCCGGAGATCTGTATGCGCTCAGTGTTTCGGACGTTGCCCAGATTGCGCGTATGGGACAGAAATCGGCCCAAAACCTGATCGCCGCCATCGAAAAGTCTAAAAACAACGATCTCACCCGTCTGCTTTACGCATTCGGGATCCGTCAGGTGGGGCAAAAGGCGGCCAAGGTGCTTGCCGCCAGCTTCGGTTCGCTGGATGCGCTGCGCAGAGCCACGGCGGAGGAACTGACCGCTGTGCCGGATATCGGCGTAATCACCGCCGGTAGCCTGCTGGACTGGCTGCACAGTGCGCAGGGAATTTCTTTGATGGATGCCTTGGAAGCGGCGGGCGTCAACACGGTCAGCACCATGAAGCCGGCCGGAGATGCGCTGCAGGGGAAGACCTTCGTGCTGACCGGCGAGCTGACCCGTTTTACCCGCAAGGAGGCCGGGGAGCGGATTGAGGCGCTGGGCGGAAAGGTCTCGTCTTCGGTTTCAAAAAAGACCGATTATGTGGTAGCGGGGGAGGCCGCCGGTTCCAAGCTGAAGAAGGCCAATGAACTGGGTGTGCCGGTTTTGAGTGAGGATGAGTTCCTGACGATGATAGAATAAGCAAAGGACCCGCCGAAGAAACTTCGGCGGGTCCTTTGCTGTTGAATGTCCGGCAGAAGGAGGGCGCTATTCGGAATCCTTTACAAAAAGCATTCTGTCATTATCCAGCGTAGCTTTGCTGCGCTGCGAAAACAGCTCCATCAGACGTGAGACCGTCATTTCCTCCCGGTCCTTTCCAGAGAGATCCAAAATGATTTTTCCGCTGTCCAGCATGATGGTGCGCGTTCCGGTCTTCAGCGCGGACTGGATATTGTGCGTGATCATCATGGCGGTGAGTTTTTCCCCCGCGACGATGTTTTTGGTGATCTGCATGATCTTTTCGGCGGCTGCCGGATCAAGTGCGGCCGTATGCTCATCGAGGAGCAGAAGCTGCGGTTTTCCAATGGTTGCCATGAGGAGGGACAGCGCCTGCCGCTGACCGCCGGAGAGGAGTCCGACCTTGGTTTTCATACGGTCTTCCAGTCCCATGTCAAGCCGTGCAAGCTCCGCACGGAAAACGGCGGCGTCCTTTTTGTGCACGCCGATGCGCAGGCCGTTCTTGCTTCTGCGGTTGTAGGCCAGCGCCAGATTCTCCTCGATCGTCATATCGGGCGCCGTTCCCCGCATCGGGTCCTGAAAAAGACGACCGATCATATAGGCCCGCTTGTGCTCGGCCATATAGGTGATATTTTTGCCCTTTAACAGGATTTTGCCCTGGTCGAGCCAGAAGGTCCCGCCGATCGCGTTAAAGAGCGTGGATTTCCCCGCGCCGTTGGAGCCGATGACGGTGACGAATTCCCCGTCCGTGAGCGAGAGGTTCAAATCGTCTAGAGCGATATGCTCGTTCGGCGTCCCCTTCAGAAAGGTTTTCCTGGCATTGATGATCTCAAGCATCCCGCTGCGCCTTCTTTCTCATGTTGCTCAGCTGAATGCGCCGTTTCAGGACAGGAATGGAGAGCGCGACCACGACAATGACCGCTGAGACGATCCTGAGCGCATAAGCAGGGAAGATGCTGGACTTCAGCGCTGCCGCGATGATAAAGCGGTAGAGCATGGAGCCGAAAATCGCCGAGAGCAGCCCCAGCGTGACCGACCTGCGCCCGAAAATGGCTTCTCCGATGATCGTCGAGGCCAAGCCGACCACAACGATGCCGATGCCAGAGCTGATATCGGCATAGCCCTGATACTGGGCCAGCACCGCGCCGGACATGGCGACGCACATGTTGGAGATGGCCAGCGTAAGGATCTTCATGGCATCAACATCGATGGAGGAGGCCCTGACCATGTCCTCGTTGTTGCCGGTGGCCCGGATGCACAGCCCGAGGTGCGTTTTAAAGAACCAGATCAGGATGCCGGAGCAGAGGATGCAGAACAGCAGCGGAATGATGAATCTGATCAGTTCCTTGTCATTCGGCAGGCGCGACAGCATCAGATTGAAGATGCTGTCGCTGCCGATCAGAGACAGATTGGAACGGCTGCCAAGAATAAAGAGGTTGACGCTGTACAGGC
>CAZVHV010000238.1:0-2937 GCA_964627025.1 uncultured Oscillospiraceae bacterium
GACCGGGCCTATATACGCATAACATCAGGGGGTAAAAGATGAGCGATCTGAACAGGGTCACACGGGAGCTGTTCGCCGAGATCCGGGCGGCCTGCCGCGGGGAGGAATACCTTTTCGAGACGGCCGGCGGGAAGCCGTACCGGAGGAGCTATGTTTCCGGGCAGATCGCGAAGATCACGCAGTACGCCATCGGGCGCCGGCTGTCGGCCCACAAGTTAAGGCATTCCTTCGCGACCCGGATGGTGGCCAAGACCGGGAAGATCGCCGCGGTGTCAACGTACCTGGGGCATTCCAGCGTTTCCACGACCCTGAATCTGTACGTCCACGAAGAGCTTGGCGACGCGGAGCTGCTGGGCGCCGAGGCTGTCCTGTAGTGATGAAATGTCCATATGCAGGGGGGGGCGGTGGCATATCATAACGCAAAGAACTGGAAGCCGACGGGCAGGAGCGCCGAGATTCTGGGCCGGGCCATGGATTACATCCAAAGTGTCCCGTATCAAGTTTCGGCGCGGTGGGTCTTTTATCGGCTACTTCAGGACGGGATCTATAACCAGAAAAGCGATTACCGCACATTCATCGGGCTGACGTCCAGGGCGCGGCATTCCGGCCTCTGGGCGCCGGATCTGCTGGCGGACGAGACGCGGGACATGGTGATCGCGCGATCCGCGGGAGAAGCGCCGGCGCCGGACATCCCGATGCTGATTGCTGACGGGATCCTGGACGCGGAGGACGAAAAAAAGTATTTGCGGGAGCGGCTGGAGAACTACTATTGGCATTTTGAATTCCAGGTGGATCCGAACTTTTTCAATCCTTACGTCGTCGTAATCATATTTGAAGCACGGGCCATGCTACAGCAATTTTCGACGTACACAGACGGGCTGACACTCTGCCCGTTCGGGGGCCAGCCTTCGATACCGTTCAAGTACCGGATCGCAAAATATATTGAAACGCTTGTGGAACGGTATCGGAAAGACGCGGTGGTGCTGTATTTCGGGGACCTTGACGACGCGGGACTGACGATCTGGAAAACCGGCGCCGAGGACATTCAGAAGTGGTGCCGCTATGAGATTCATTTTGAGCGCTGCGGCCTGACCGAGGCCCAGGTGGCCGAGTATCGCGTCCCGGAGAACTTTGAACACCCTGGCTACCAGTGGGAGGCCCTGGACGATACCGCCGCGGCCTCGGTTATTACCATGGCTACACGGAAGTACACGAACCCGGAGGCCGTGGATCTGGCCCGGCGGGAGGCCCTGCGGGTGATGTCGGCCGTCGAGGCCGGGGTGAACGTATGACCGGTACGGATGAAATGACCATACGCCGAGGGGGCCGTCATGCAGCCTCTTGACGTATACCGGGACCGGCTGCCGCGGCACGGATTCGGCACTAATGATCTTCGCTCCGGCCTCCGGCTTCTGCCCATCGAAGAGCTGATCACCAGGGCGATGGTTCAGCACAACATGAGACACAGCCTCGGGTGGCTGGTGTATGACGTGGACTCGCCGACGGCCATGCTGGACTGGGAGGATCGCCATTGCCCGCCGCCGAACATCGTGGCCTTGAACCCGGAGAACGGCCACGGCCACCTGTTTTACGGCCTCGCGAAGGCCGTCCATAACTACGCCGGCGCCTCGGGGAAGGCGCTGCGATACATGGGCGCCATCGACCTGGCCCTGACCGACAAGCTGGGCGCGGATCCGGGATACTCGAAGCTGATCAGCAAAAACCCGATCAATGAGCGGTGGCTGGCGTTCTTCCCGCGGATCGGGCTTTATGACCTTGAGGAGCTGGAAACGTGGCTGGACCTGACGCCCTACAGGGACCGCCGGCGGAGACTGCCCGCCGCAGGCCTGGGACGGAACTGCACACTTTTCGAAACCCTGCGTTTCTGGGCCTACCGGGAGCGGAGGAAACCCCAGGCCTACCTGTCGGAGGAGCTTTTCGTGGAGGGCTGCCGGTGGCGCGCCCTGGCGATAAACGCGGAATTCACGCCGCCGCTGCCGCATTCCGAGGTCCGGGCGACCGCGAAGAGCGTGGCACGGTGGACCTGGAGAACGATGTCCGCCGAGGGCTTCAAGGCCTACCAGCGGCGCGTATCAGCGAAGGCAGCGCAAAGCAGGACGGAGAAGGCCCTGGATCTGCGGGAGCGGATCGCCGCGGCGCATCGTGAATGCCCGACCCTTGTGCAGGCCGATCTCGCTGCAATGTTCGGCATCACACAGCAGGCTGTATCTAAGCACCTGAAGGAATACAACGCATCCATATCAGATAAACACTCTGGGAATCTGCTCTGTAGGCCTGAAATGTCCCTACGGAGGCCGTCATGATCGCGGACGCCGACCTTGATCTTGCCGGGAAACTGGTGGCCCGCCTCGGTACGGACGCGGACGGGGAAGTGATCGCAACGGTGCAGGCACTTCGTAGGGTGTTGGCTTCGGGCGGTGCAGACTTTAACGATCTGGCGAACCTGGTGGCATCGGCCTCGCCGCGGGCGGTTTCGTCCTTCGCTGCGGGTGGTATCGACTGGCCGGCCTTCGTAGGCGAGCTGATCGCGAAGGGCGCGGGCCGAAACGCAAAGGAACGGGCCTTCTTGGAAGGCGTCTACAGCTGGGTGCGGACGGGCCGGGAGCCTTCGCCGAAGCAACGGGACTGGCTGCGCGGGATCGCCGAGGCCGCCAGCTGATGGAAATGGCCCAGGAAGACCTTGACCGAGGCCGCCGGGCGCTTACAATCACCAAGAAAAAGACTGGATAACCTTGAAAGGGAATTCATTGACGCGGAGCTGGCACGGTTCGAGACGTGGGAGGAGTTCTCCGACCCTTCTGCTAAAAACAGCATAAGGGGGCTTGTCGAAAATGAGTCAGCCTATCACAAGCTCCACGCGTCCGGCGCGGGCATTTGCCGGTATTACCGCGTGGAAACTATGCGATTTTCATAGTG
>CAZVHV010000239.1:0-2930 GCA_964627025.1 uncultured Oscillospiraceae bacterium
GCGCCATCAGCCAGTGGATGCCCCTATATATGAGCGGACTGATCGAGCCGTATTTTTACCCCAAAAAGCGGGACGGTGTTTTCAAACAGACGTTGTTCATCGCGCCGGAGACGGCGGCAGTCGTTTCCAATTCTATCGGCCACCAGCTTTCTCTTGCCGCCAACGTCCTTTACCGTGACCGCGCCGCAGTGGCGCCTTTCGCGGAGGAATTCCAGCAGTACCTGCGCCTGTGCCGCCCGCTGATGCAGATTTTTACCGCGCGGGAGCGGGAAGCCTGTTATGCCACGCTGGCAGAGTTTGAAAAGGAAGAAGCGGATACGCTGATCAAAACCGAATCGCTTTCCCATCTGACCCTTCCTGAGACTCTGTTGGAACCTATGCTCAGAAGAGTCGGCCTCGACGAGAAACTGACCCTTTCTATCCATGAAGCACGTCACAAGAGGTTTCTGGAGCGCTTGAGCTCAAGCCGCGTTGATGAGCTCATATCACTTCCGGATGTCAATACGGTAAAAAGCGGCGGCGTCAAGGTGTCTATGTCGGACATGCTGAGTGGCGGAGCCGTGTATTACACGCCGGAGGAATTCGCCGCCCATCTGGCGCACATTATTGATTTTTTGCGTTCCTATAAAAACTATCGCGTCCACATAATAGACAGGCTGACGGAGGCTCGGTACATGGTCTACGCACGGGAGGAGCTGGGCGTCATCGTGGCAAAGACCTCCCAGCTACCGGTGGTTCTTGCCATGAGCGAGGGCAACATGACCGCCGCGTTTTGGGATTTTCTGAAAGGTATGGTTGGCGAAAGGGCTTATACGGCAGCGGATAAAGAAGAAGCAATCAACCTCCTCGGGAATTATCTGCAAAAGCTCAGAGCCGAAATCTGAGAACAGCGGCTGGGGATTAGAACGCTCATTTTCGGCTCGTTCTAATCCCCAGCCGTTGTTGAGCCGTGCTTTGCGTTCACGCGGCCCGGTTGATCTTGCGCACCTTGGGCTGAATCCTCTGCTCATACTCGAAGCCGCTTCTGAAAATAATCAGCAGCCTGTCGGTGCCGATGACCTTGATGGTGTCGATGAGCTGGCGGACGAGGCTGTCGTTGTACTCTATATCGTCCTCCGGCTCGGCTTCAAGCGCGCGGGTCATCTCCGCGACTTTAGTGTCCACGCTTTTCTCGGCGGCGCAGGCTTCACGGTATTGTCCCAGGCGCTCATGGAGGGCCTTGATTTCGTCGGACATGGTTTTCAGCCGGGCCACGTTGTCCGCCACAGTGCCGCTGTCGGTGCTCTCGGCAATCAGGGCCATGGTCGCGGCCTTGAGTTCTTCGATGCGGCTTTCCAGCTCGGCGACATCCAGGTAATCGCTTTTTTCCTCCCGCAGCGTCCTTTCCACATGCGCCATAAACATGGGAATCATCTCACGACGGCTCTTTCGGGTGGCGGCGATGGCCTCTGCAATCGCGGCGTGAAGGCTTTCCTCGTCCAGCGTGGCGGCGTCTTTGCAGTAGCGGGTGCCGTAATCAAGCCGGTTCCCGCAGCGCCATACGGCCTGCTTTTCGCCGCTGCGCTTCGTCCAGATCACTCTGCGGTAGGGAGTCAGGCAATCCCCGCAGATCAGAAGCTCGCTGAGAGCATACAGGCTGCTGTATTTGCCCTGCTCGGTGATGGTATTCTTCGCCGTCTTGCGCTTGCTGGTTCTTCGGGCGCGCTCCTGCTGAGCCCGCTCGTATACCTCGCGCCCCACGATGGCGTCGTGGTTATTTTTAATGTAAACCTTCGGCAACTCGCCGTTGTTCTTTTTGACCTTTTTGCTGATGGGATCGGTGACGTAGGTTTTCTGGAGGATGACGTCGCCGCAGTAACGCTCATTTTCAAGGATGCCCCGAAGGGTGGCGGCGCTCCATTCCGCTTTTTTCGACGGGGAAGGAATCCGATCCGAGTTGAGCGCGTCGGCGATTGCCCCGACGCTGGCTCCGGCGAGGTAGCTCTGAAACACGCGCTTTACGATCTCCGCTTCCTCGGGGATGATCTCAGGCTGGCTGTCCGCGCCTTTTTTATATGCGTAGATCTTTTCGTAGGCGAAAAACACCTTGCCCTCTTTCATCGCCATGCGCTTTCCCATTTTGACGTTGCAGGAGAGGGAGTTGAGTTCCTCCTGCGCCAGGCTTGCCAAAATCGTTAAAATGACCTCGCTGTTTTCCTCCAGCGTGTTGATGTTTTCCTTTTCGAACAGGACGCCGACGCCCATGGCCTTGAGCTTGCGGACGTAGCCGATGCTGTCCAGCGTGTTCCGGGCAAAGCGGCTGATGGACTTGGTGATGATCAGGTCGATTTTGCCCTGCTTGCAGTGGCGGATCATCCGCATGAAATCCGGCCGTTTTTCGGCCGAGGCGCCGCTCAGACCCTCATCGGCGTAGGTGCCTGCCAGCGTCCACTCCGGGGTGCGCAGGATCAGGTCGGTGTAATAGGTTTTTTGGGCGTAGAAGCTGGTCAGCTGTTCCTCAAAATCGGTGGATACGCGGCTGTAAGACGCCACGCGGAGCTGGCGGTATTTCCGCCCTTTCAGCTGAGCGCTTTCCAGCGCCGGGATGATGGTGATCTCTCGATCCGGTCTACTCATGCCGTGTTCCTCCGTCCTCTATGTTTTTTCTGTTTCTCAAAATGAGGGTAACCTCACCCTGACGCCCTACCGCGATTTTCTGAACGATTTTGCACATCAGCGCCGTGTCCGGCTCGGGCTGAGGCTCCGCGGCGCTCAGCAGCCGAAGGATGGTGTTTTCCGTTTCCTCGTCATCGTCGCAGAGCGCGTATTTTTCCGCCGCAAGCTGGAAGATGAGGTTCTTTGCCTGATCTCCGTCCGGCGGTTCCTGCCGCATCGTAAGCTCAAGCTCGTTTTGCAGTCTGGCAACCTTGAACGAGAGCTTGTCCGGCCTG
>CAZVHV010000240.1:0-2913 GCA_964627025.1 uncultured Oscillospiraceae bacterium
GGTACGTCTTACCACTTCTGATGCCCGTCAAACGTCCGCCACACGGGGTTTTGCAGCTATTTTACCGTCCGTACACCGGGGATGTCAGGCTCAATGTCCTCTTTGCGGCGTCCGTTTTACGGGGTACAGTTTAACAAGCGCTCATTACTCTACCTTTTCGCGCAGTCGCAACACATCAGATGGCTCCCTGGACGGCACGGTAAAAAGGCCCGTTTCCTGGACAAAACCACAGAGACCAATGCGCGAACCGGCTGCGCGGATAAACATCAATACCATGCGCCCATCGTTCTCCCCACATCTATGGGAGACGAACGGCACGCCGGATCGCACCACCAGCAAATGCCGGTAAGTCAGCACCCGGCAACAAAAGGTTAAAGGCTTCTTTTCAGATAAACCATATCCTTCAGTTGGACACCGCTCTCGAAAATCGGATGGTCATAATGGTCGAGGAAAAAATCCTTGACGACGTGGGAACGCGTGAACCCGCAGCGCTCATAGAAGGGAACCGTCAGCGGGCTATCCCCGGTCCCGACTTGCAGGGTATGCCCCCGCCCGGAATAAACGGACGCGACGTGTCTAATCAATTGCCAGCCGTATCCCCGGCCCCGGGATGCGGGATCTGTCGCGATGTTCTTGATCTCGAAAACCCCTTCTCCCTCGTCGGTGACGACGCAGACCGCTTTGACGCCCCCGTCCCGCAGCACGTACATTTCGCCGCGCTCCAGGTAGCGGTCCACCATGTCTTCCTGCTCATCCGCCAGCATCAGCAGGGGTAGGTAATCCTTTTTTCGATCTCCCGGCCCGAGTTTATAAATCTCCAACGCCCTGCCCTCCAAAGTCTTTCTGAACCTACCCTCCAAAGTCTTTCTACACTACTCCCCCCCCCCAAAAAAATCTTTCTGATAGATAGTTGACATAAAGGTAAGATGATGTTACCATTTGCGCGACCAGTTCAATACGCTATCCCCAACGACCCAGCCGCCTCTTCCGTCACCCGCAGTATCTTAGCGTCAGGGGCAGGAAAAATGCAAGCCAAGCTGAAGTGTGACGTCATTGTGGAAGACATCCTATCCAAGGTCATCAACAACGTCTGGGCGCCCGGTGACCGGCTGCCGCCCGAGGCGGAGTTGTGCAGGCAATACGGCGTCAGCCGCGTGACGCTCCGCGAGGGGCTGAAAAAGCTGGCGATGATGGACGTGATTTCCATCCAGCAGGGACGGGGCACCTTTGTCCGGGGCGTCGACCTGGGAACCTTCATGCAGCCGATGTTCAACCTGATCGACTTCGGGGATTTTGACGTGCGGACCATCTACGACGCCCGCCTGTTCATCGAAACCGGAACCTGCCGCCTGGCCGCGCGCAACCGCAGCGAGGAGGACCTGGCCGCGCTCGAAAAGTGCCTCGGACAAATGCGCCAGCTGTACAGCGCGGCTGACGCCCAGGCTCTCAACGCCCTGCATATCTGCGATTCACAGTTCCATATCCAGGTGGCGGTTGCCTCAAAAAATGAAATCCTGAAGGCCGCGGTCATCAACCTGGAGGCCATCAGCGCCGCCTGCACCAGGCGGATCAACAAGCAGCAGACTGTGCTCAGCGACGTGTGCGACGACCATGCCGCGATCCTCTCCGCAATCCGGGCGCAGGACCCGGATGCAGCCCAGCAGGCTGTCGTGCGGCATACGATGCGGTCGGGGGATATCCTGGATTTATAACCATCCCGCAATCGGCGTGGAATGAGGGCAGGAAAGATGAAAAACGAGCCCATGATACCGGGGCAGACCGGCAGTCCGCAGGAGCAGAAACTGCTCACCTACCTTGATACGCACAAGGAGCGGTTGTTTGATCTGCTGCGGCAGCTCATCTCCCACAACACAGAAAACCACATCACCAGCGGCCGGGAAGCCGACATCGCCCCTCTGATCGCGGGCTGGTATCAGGCGCTGGGCCTTGAGACTTCCGTTTATTACCCGGACGACGTCGCTGCCGGGCATCCGGCTTTCCTGTCCGGTCGGGGCACCGACCGGCGACCCAACGTGGCCGGCGTGCTGCGTGGGACACAGGGCAAACGCCGCGTCATGCTGGCTGCCCATACGGACACCATGCCCATCGGCGACCCTGCCGACTGGCGTCACGACCCCCTGGGCGGAGAAATAATAGACGGAAAAATCTATGGCCGGGGCATCGGGGACAACAAGTTCGGCATCGCGACCGGCGTTTTCCTGCTGGAAGCCTTCCGGGACCTGGGGATGAAACCGGAGGCGGACATCGTCCTGTCCGCCTACTGCGATGAGGAATACGGCGGCGGAAACGGCTCCATCGCCTCCTGCGTCCGATACCCCTGCGATATGTACATCAACCTGGACGGCGGGAACGGGGACAGGGAAATCTGGACCTGCGCGGTGGGCGGCCAAGTGCTTGCCTGCCGGGTGGACGCCCTCGTCCCGCAGGATTCCGCAAGCCTGGTCATCGACGGGCTGAACCTGGTGCGGGCGCAGGTGGAGGCGTTTGGCGCACGCCGGCGGGCGGAGCTGGGCGCGCACCCGATGTACAAAGGATCGGGCATGGAGCGCTCCGCGATGCGCATCCTCCAGCTGCGCGCCGGGGACGGGGGGACCAACGCTTCCCGTGGCGATCTAACGCTCGTCTTTTACACCGTCAGCCCAAAGGAAGACATCCAGAATGAACTGGACGAAATGCGGCGCGCGCTGACCCCGCGGCTGAAGGAAATGGGGCTTGAATTCTCAGGGTTCACGCCGCAGTGCCGTTTTTTCGATTACGTCGCAGCGGATGAAAACGACCCTTCCATCCGCCTGCTGATGGCTTGCGCCAGCGAGGTGGAGGGGAGACCTGTCCGGGCGGCGGGTTCTTGCCTGTCCGACTACTTCCTGTATTACCGTTACGGTTCTCCCTGCA
>CAZVHV010000241.1:0-2904 GCA_964627025.1 uncultured Oscillospiraceae bacterium
GCAGGGATTCAATGGCGGAAAAATCCGCCCCCTCGCCCAGCGCATGTTTCGCAAGGTCGTAATATAAGAACACCGTTGCCAGCATCTTGGCCTGCTTGCTGCCCGACGCATAGGTGTCCACTTCGTCAAACGCGTTCTGCTGCAGGAAATCTTCCCTGAGCGAGCGCGCCGCCTCGATCTTCAGCTTGTCGCCGATGGACAGCGCGTCCATGCCCACCAGCCGGACGATCTCTTCCAGTTCGGCCTCTTCCTGGAGCAGGACCAGCGCGCGGCCGCGCAGATGGGTCCAGTCCCCCGATATGTTCTCGTCGAACCACTCGGAGAGCTGATCCGCGTACAGCGAGTAGGACGTCAGCCAGTCGATGGCCGGAAAATGCCGGCGGTACGCGAGGCTTGCCGAAAGCCCCCAGAACACCTTTACGATTCGAAGCGTCGCCTGGGACACCGGCTCGGAAATATCGCCGCCCGGCGGGGAAACCGCCCCGATCGCGCTGACCGCGCCCGTGCGGCCGCCGCTCCCGATGCACTCCACCGCGCCCGCGCGTTCGTAGAACTCCGCAAGGCGGGAGGACAGGTAGGCCGGGTAGCCTTCCTCGCCCGGCATTTCTTCCAGGCGGCCGGACATCTCGCGCAGGGCCTCGGCCCAGCGGGAGGTCGAGTCGGCCATGATGGCCACTTTATATCCCATATCCCGGAAATATTCCGCGATGGTGATTCCCGTATAAATGGAGGCTTCCCGCGCTGCCACCGGCATGTCGGAGGTGTTGGCGATCAGCACGGTGCGCTTCATCAGGGGTTCCCCGCTTCTGGGGTCCTTCAGTTCGGGGAACTCCAGCAGCACGTCGGTCATCTCGTTCCCGCGCTCTCCGCAGCCCACATACACGATGATCTCGGCGTCCGCCCATTTTGCCAGCTGATGCTGCACCACCGTCTTGCCGCTGCCGAAGGGGCCGGGGATGGCGGCCACGCCGCCCTTGGCCACCGGAAACAGCATGTCGATGATGCGCTGTCCTGTCAGCATGGGCTCGACGGGAGGCGTTTTGCGCTTGTAGGGCCTGCCCCGCCGCACCGGCCATTTCTGGAGCATGGAAATTTCCTTTATCCCGCCCGTTCCGGTCTTGGTCCTGGCCACGGTCTCCTCTATGGTGTAGTCGCCTTCGGGCGCCAGCCATTCGAGCGTCCCTTCCAGATCGGGCGGAACCATGATCTTGTGCCGGACCAGACTGGTCTCGTCCACGCTCCCCAACTCGTCCCCGCCCGAAAGACGGCCGCCCGTTTTGGCGGACGGCTCAAAATGCCATTTTTTATCCCGGCTCAAGGCCACCGCTTCCACCCCGCGCTGGATGCGCGAGCCGATCTTTTCGTATATCTTGTCCAGCGGGCGCTGGATGCCGTCGAATATGGATTCGATGAGCCCCGGGCCCAGTTCCACGCTCAAGGGGCTGCCGGTCTCGAAAACCACGTCCCCCGGACCGATCCCGCTCGTCTCCTCGTACACCTGCACGGACGCGCGGTCCCCCCTCAGCTCGATGATCTCGCCGATCAGCCGGTGCCTCGACACATGCACCACGTCAAACATCTTTGCGTCCGCCAATCCTTCCGCAACGATCAGCGGACCGGAAACCTTTATGATCCTGCCCTCCATACCTTTACCTTCCTTTATCAATCATCTAAAAACAGCTGCGTCCCAACGGCCTTTTCCACGTTCTTCCGTATGCCTGCAAGCCCGATCCCCAGGCTGCCAGTGCCCGAAGGGATGGGGATCACGGCCGGATAGGGCTGCGATTTGAATTTCTCAATAGTCTCCTGCGCCTGGGCATACGCCTGTTCGGTCACAAAGATCACCGCGTATTTTTCCTTTGCCATGCGGTTCAACGTCCTTGCGACGTCGCGCGGACTTGCGGGCTCAAACACATCGAGCCCCAGCGTCCGAAAACACCCTACGCTGTCTTTTTCGCCGACCACGCCGATTCTGCCTGCCATTTCTTATACCTCAACCAAAATTCTGCTCATCCATTCCTTCTCGATGCCGTTCAGTTTTGCGGTCATCACCATCCGCACCGCCTTGGCTTCCCGCTCCTTGCGGATCAGATAATATACGATGGGCGCGATGGAAAACAGATTGTTCTTATCCTCGCCCGCCGTGTGCAAAAGCACGTCGTCCCTGTATTTTTCCAAAAGCTTCATGCTTCCGTTCGCCAGATACTCGTCCAGGCCGGCGGCGATTCCTCCGGCATGCCGGCCGCGTGCAAATACGCCTTTCAGTTCCTCGCCCGGCAGATCGTACGCTTTGTCCAATGCCGTACGGCTTAAGTTCCCTTCGGGCAAAAGCGCGCGTAAAAACAGGTCGCGCGAAAGCGCCGCGTCCCGCGAACGAAGCAGCGTAAGGATATTTTCCATATCGAAAAACATTCCGAAATACCGTTTCACAAAACTCCGCTTGTCCTGGTCCTTTATGCGTGCCGCCACTTCCTCGGCGTCACGTCGATCAGGGAAATGTCCTGATTCACCGACAGCTTCCGGTCGATCTCGGTAAGCGCTTCTCTCATCTTGTCGGTCAGGGCGCCGTATTTCTTATCCTGTACGGCCGAAAGCAACGCGGAAATATCATAGGTGCCTCCCCGCATCAGGTTGCGTTCGTTTGCGCCCATGCCGGTCTGCACGGACTTTAAGATCACCTTTAAATTATGGTAGTCGTGCCTTAAGAAAAACAGATCGGTAATCTCGGGCTCGGGGGATATCTTGCGGATCAGCCTGTAGGTCTCGTCCATTTCCCGGGAAATCAGCTTTTCGTACCCGTTCGGACTGTCGATCTCAATGCCGCCGTATCCCCATTCCATCAGAAGTTCCGCCGCCTCCTGCGCGCTCTCGCTTGCAAGCAGCTTCGCAATGTCCTCGCTTTTA
>CAZVHV010000242.1:0-2903 GCA_964627025.1 uncultured Oscillospiraceae bacterium
GTCTCCGGCAGGGGCGGGGATCTGGTCCTGCGCGAGGCGAAACGGGTGCTCGCCGAAGATTACCCCGAACTTGAAATCAACGTAATGCTGCCCGATGAAAAAATGCGGCGGGTCGGCCAGGCCGTGACGGCCGCGAGCCTGCCCAAACTGTGAAGAGGCATATATAAAAATAAAGGAGAGGGACCATGTCATATTATAACGAGGGAGAAACCGGAAAACGAATCGGGAAAGTGAAGGAAATTCTGGAGCGAAAAAAGCTGGACGCGGCGCTCGTTTATTACGATGAGCTCAACATCGCGAACGGGTGGTACCTGACCGGATGGTGTCCCCAGTTTGAAAGCGGGGCCGTGCTGGTGCCCTTGAAAGGCGGGCCGCTGCTTTTAGGCGGGCCCGAGAGCGAGCCCTTTGCGGCCATGAGCAGCGCGATAAAGGAGACGCGGAATTTTCCGGTGTTCATGGTGCCCGATGAGGAGTATCCGAACGCCACCATCATCGACTTTAAAAAACTGTACGACGAACTGAAAGCTGGCGGGACGACCATCCGCCGGCTGGGGTTCGTGGGGACGGCGACCATACCGCATCTGGTGTACGAGCAGTTGGCGGCCGGGTTTGCCGGGACCGAATTTGTGGATATTACGGCCGAATACGAGGCGCTGCGCGTGATCAAGTCTTCCTGGGAGATCGAAAACCTGAAAAAAGCGGTTGCGCTGACCGACATCGCCTACGACGCGATGAAGGCAAAGATCAGGCCCGGCGCGTACGAGTACGAGGTGGCGGCGGCCGGGGAATATGAATGCCGCTCCAGGGGAGCGAGCAGCTTTGCCTATACCACTATTGTGGGCAGCGGCGCGCGCGCCAACGCGGTGGTGCCTACCGCCATCAACCGGAAGATGGAGGCGGGGGAAACCGTGATGATCGGCATCGCGCCCCGGTGGATGGGCTACGCCGGAACGTTCGGGGACAACCTGCCGGTTTCCGGCAAGTTCAGCGACGCGCAGCGGGACTGCATGAATTACCTGCGCGAGACGATGCGGCTGACCAAGGGAATGCTGAAGCCCGGCGTATCCGGCCGGGAGATCGACTTGCCGGGCAGAAAATATTTCACCGATAAGGGACTGTTGCCTTATCTGGTATGCCCGTTCGCGCATACCATCGGGCTGATGGAGGCCGAGGCGCCTTTCTTCGGGCCGAACAGCGACGACGTGCTTGCGCCGGGGATGGCCGTGATGGTGGACGTGAGCTTTTTCGGGCATCCGAAGTTCAACGGGGCGCGGATCGAGACCGGGTATATCATCACCGAAACGGGGTGCGAGCCCATGAGTCCCAAGATGGATGCGTATTTCATGCAGGACGTTTGAGGATTAAGGAGGCGTAATCGATGGAGATCGGGAAAAAGATTTGGATATTCGGGGACGGGGACCTGCCCCCGCAGGGCAGCGAGGAGCCGTTTGGCCACGAGGCGCTGATGGTGGTGAACTGCACGGGTGAGGACGCCCGGCTGGAGCTGACCGTTTATTTTGAGGACAGGGACCCGGTGGAGGGCGTTGTTCTCGCCGTGCCTGCCAAGCGGGTGAGGTGCTTCAGGCTGGATGCGCCGGTGGGGGAACAGCCTTTTAAGATCCCCTTCGGGCAGTATGCCCTGATGGTGCGCAGCAGCGTGCCGGTGGTCGCGAATTTCGGGCGGCTGGACCGGCGGCATGACATGGCGTATTACCCGGTACAGGGATTCTCCCTGTAGGGTGAAAGGGGATTCATATGAAAAAGATCATTCCGCAGCCCAAGGAGATCATATGGAAGAAAGGCTGGACGAAGCCGTTTGGCTGCCTCTGCTTCGACGGCGGCGGCAAGGGGCCGGACGATCTGCGGGAGATTGCGGAACGCAAGATGTGGGATATGGACGACATTTCTTTTTGCTTCGGCGAGACGGACGGAGGCGCCTACCGGGTGATCCTGCGCGGGGACGCCGCCCCGCCTGCGGGTGCGGACGAGAGGCTGTTCAAACTGCAGGGGTACGCCGTCGACATTGGGGAAGAAGCCTGCGAGATCCGCTTCCGTTCCAGAGAGGGATTGACCAACGCGCTGTCCACTATGAAACAGCTGTTTGCGGAAACGGAAGACGGTTATAGTATGGAACTTTGCTCGGTCGCGGACTGGCCGACCATCGAGCGCCGCGCCGTATCCAATACGTTCGCCTGGTACGCGGGATACGGCCGGATGGGCTTTGACATGCAGCTCTGGGGATTTGAGGAATGGAAGGAGTATCTGAACATCTGCTCCGACCTGAAGATCAACCAGTTCAACATGTGCATGTACGGCTACTGGCCCTTCGAGTTTGACGAGTATCCCGAGACGGTGCTGCGGGACATGCCCATGAAGGTGTGGAACAAGGAAAGCCGCAGTTGGGTGGAAGTGAGGTACACGCATCCGAACCTGACCGAGCCCTTTTTATCCCGGCTGATCGAATACGGGCATTCCCTGGGCGTTCGGTTCTTCGCGTACGTGGGCCTGAACAGCTACAGCGGGGGATTTGCGAGCGAGCATAGGGAGAAGCGCATGAAGCTGCCCTCCGGCAGCCCGTATGTGAACGATTTTGACCGGCTGTGCCTGAGCGATGCGGAAAACATCGGATACATGAAGGCAGCCATGCGCAGGATCGTGCGTCTCGGGTTCGACGGGATCGATTTTGAGGAGAGCGAGGAGGCGTTCTGGTACTGCGACTGCGAAGCCTGCCGTCAAAACTTTCTGGACGGGCATACGCCTGAGGAGGCGAGCCATATCGCGAACAACGCCTTGCTGAATGAACTGTACGCGGTGATACGGGAGGAAAACCCGGACTGCGAGGTCGGTACCCGCGCGTGGAGGCAGCCGCCTCTTGAAAAATCGGACGCGCTGCTGCGCGAGAT
>CAZVHV010000243.1:0-2892 GCA_964627025.1 uncultured Oscillospiraceae bacterium
CCGCAAGCTCTGGGAGACCTCGGGGCACTGGTTCCATTACAAGCAGAATATGTATACCACTGTGATCGACGGAGAAGATTATGCGATAAAACCGATGAACTGCCCCGGCGGCATGCTGGTATACAAGTCTGAACCGCACTCCTATCGCGACCTGCCCCTGCGCGTAGGTGAGCTGGGTGCGTATTCCGGCGGACTTGAACACTGAATCCGGAAACACTTGAACAGTGTGCCGGAAACATTTGAACAGGTTGCCGCGAGAGAGTCGTGCGTCCGCAGGACGCCGTTTGGGCGGACGTCAGCCCGGCCCGTTGTCTTTTTCAAACTGGCGCTCGGCCAGTGTTTTCCTCATGGATTCCCCGGTAATATTGAACTTATAAGCATTGTGGACGAGCCGGTCCAGGATGGCGTCCGCCAGAGTCGGGTCCGGAAACAGATCGTACCATTTGTCGCAGGGAAGCTGCCCGGCAATCACGGTGGAGGCTCTGCCGTACCGGAGCTCGGTCAGTTCCATCATCTCCTGCGTATCCTCCGGCGAAAAAGCCCGCAGGCCCCAGTCGTCCAGGATCAGAAGCGGAACGGCGGCCAGCTTCTTCCGCTGTTTCATGTAACTGCCGTCCATTTTAGCCGCGGAGAGCAGGAAAAGCAAGTCTGGAACCCGCAGATATCTTGCCTGAACGCATTGGCGGCAGGCGCTGTTTCCCAGTGCGCAGGCGAGATATGTCTTGCCCACGCCGGAGGGCCCGGAGAGAATCACGTTCTGCTTATTTCGCAGATAACCGCCGTCGCAGAGCCTCAGGAAGTCCTCTTTTGAGATTCCCCGCTTCCCGGCGTATTCCACATCCTCGGCCACGGCCGGTACCCGAAACTCCCCCTGCCGGACATAGCGCTGGATTCGCCGCGCATGCTTCGCCGTCCATTCGGCGTCCACCAGCATGCCGAGCCGTTCCTCAAAGCTCAGGCTTTGAATTTCCGGCTGCTCCATCTGCCAGAGCAGCTTTTCCGCCATGGTGTTGAGCTTCATCTCCCGCAGCCGCGCGGCTGTCGCGTGGTCAAGCATGCGTCCCACCTCCGTAGTAACCGCTTCCACGGAGATTTGTATGCTGAATGGGCTTGGCCGGCGTCGACTGGTTTTGGAGGCTTTGCAGCAGCATTTTGAAATACTTGCAGCTAAAAATATTCTGGGCCTTTGCCTGAGTACATACCGTTTCCATCCGGCCGGCCGGAAGATCCGTCCCAAGCCGAAGGACACCGGCGCAGGTCTTGAACGCCTGCTCAGGGACCTCTCGCTGCTCCATCAGCCAGCCGATGTAGTCCTCTGTAGATGGCCCAAACTTGCGTGCCCAGGTCAGGAAGCGCTCCGGCGTCCAGTCAGCCACCGCACGGTGGTTCTCCGGCATATGCGTCTCGTCCGTTGTATAGCGCATCTGCCTGATATAGCTTCGGATATGGGAGGCAATGCGTTCGTGCTCACAGAACACTTCGATGCTGTTTGCCGTGGCCCGCAGGTCCAGCTGCCTGCCCGCGTACTGATACGGCACGCTGTAATACCGCCCGTCAAATTCAACGTGGTAATCCATCCCCGCTTTCACGGTTTTCCACTCGGCATACTCGAAGCGTGAGGCGGGAAGGGGCCGCAGGGCATCCTTTTCCGTCTCCAGGAACACGGACAGCCTGCTGCCCGGCAGCTTCTGAAACGGCTGACGGTTCAGCCTGTCCAGCTCCTCCAATGTCGCCTCGCGCAGCTCCTCGAAGGTGAGGAACTGGCGGTTCCGCAGCTTTGCGATGATGCGGCGCTCCGCGATCTGCACGCCGTTTTCGGCGTGAGGCTTGTCTCTCGGCTTGCGGGGCCGCGCCGGGATGACCGCGACACCGTAGTGCCGGGCCATTTCACCATAGGTGCGGTTAATGTTGGGGTCATAATAATCCGCTTTCTGTACGGCCGTTTTACAGTTATCCGGCACCAGAATCCTCGGAACGCCGCCGAAGTATGTAAAAGCGTTCACATGGGCGGTGATCCAGGAATGGCTTTCCATGTCCCGGAACGGCTCCACATACAGGCACGCGCTGGCCGGCAGGGCTGCCACAAAAAAGTACGCGTTCTGTCCCTCGCCGTATGGCAGCGTCAGTCCGGCCCAGTCCGTTTCCAGCCGTTCGCCGGCTTTGTATTGCTTACGCATATAAACGTCGTTCTGCTTCCGGAAATCCCGGTACCGCTGGCAAAACTGTGTGTACATGAGCCCGTCCGGGTGGGCTGTCTTGTACTCCTCCCAAAGCAGCGTCAGCGTCACGCCCTTGCGCTGCATTTCGCGGTGAATATTCTCCAGGTCCGGCTCGGAATGTTTTTCCTCGCCGGCGCCGTCCTTCGGCGGATACAGGGCCGAGCCCAACTGCTTTGCCGTCATCTCAACCGGATATGTGATGTCAGCCGCTTTCGCCTTCGACAGAGTACTGGACACTGTCCCAAGCGAGCAGCCCGTTGCCGCGGCGATCTCCCGCTGGCTCAGCCCCAGCTCATCATGTAGTCTGAGTATTTCTTTTGTCTTTTCCACGTCGGTCCTCCTCATGATTGCCGTGCCTCCCGTTATTTCTATAACGAGAGTTTAATTCCTACGACTTCTCGCGGCAAGCGTCCCGGCATGGTGTTCAAGTCCGCCGTTTTCGTGTTCAAGTGTTTCCGTTTTGGTGTTCAAATCCTCCGGATTCGCTGTTCAAGTGTCGCCGAAATATGCAAAGGTCTTCCCCGCTAGATTCTTCCATGCAAATATTTAATACGCCTACACCAGCCCCAGATACTTCTCGAAGAAGGCCATGAGTTTTTCTATGATGCCCTGTTTCTTTTCCGTGCGGGAGCCTCCGAACCTTGATACAGGGGGCATGATCTTGTCAATTGCC
>CAZVHV010000244.1:0-2889 GCA_964627025.1 uncultured Oscillospiraceae bacterium
GCTGGATGTCGCTTTTGGCAAAGACGCCGCAACGGGAAGCGATGGGATAGATCTTCTCATGCCTGAGGGAGAGCGCATCAAGTTCGCCCACCGATACATTCAGCAGCGTGGCCATCTGATCGATAAAGGCGCCGGTACCGCCGGCGCAGGAGCCGTTCATCCGCTCCTCGAGGGCGCCCCCGAAGAAGATGATCTTAGCGTCCTCGCCGCCCAGCTCGATCACGGCATCGGCGTCGGGTATGTAAGCATTGACAGCGGCTGCGGTCGCATAGACCTCCTGCACGAAATCAAGACCGCTGGCCTTTGCAACACCCAACCCGGCGGAACCCGTGATCACCAGCCTGACGTCCTTGCCGGACAGCATATTGCTGATAGAGTGCAGGGTCTCGCTGGCGCGTTCTCTTGCCTTGGAGTAGTGCCGCTCATAAGAGCGGAAGAGAAGTTTATTCTGTTCATCCAGTACCACGACCTTGACGGTGGTGGAACCAATATCGATGCCGATGCGAAGACTCATTATGTCACCTCATGCGATAGCGTTTGCTTATAACCTATTAATGATATAATATTTTGCCCAGTTTTACAACCCGAAAATAAAGAGAGAAATCCCGCTTTTCAAGACGGGAAGAATGGCAGGTTGGCCTCGTTTCCCCCTGTGCAAAGATTGTTCACACTTTATTTCAATTTAATTTGTAAATATTTCATGATTTGAACCTATAATAGCACTGTTTATTTTACAGACAATGGAAAAGGGAGGCATAAACATTGATTGAGGTTCGCAATCTGGTAAAGCGCTATGGGGACCACCTTGCGGTGGACCACCTGAGCTTTACCGTAGAAAAGGGCAGAATCTATGGTTTTCTGGGTCCGAACGGAGCGGGAAAATCGACCACAATGAACATCATGACCGGTTACCTGGGGCCGAGCGAAGGCGACGTACTGGTGGACGGCCACAGCATCCTGGAAGAGCCGGAGAAAGTCAAGCGTTCCATCGGGTATCTGCCGGAGCAGCCGCCGCTCTACACGGATATGACGGTCGCGGAGTACCTGACCTTCGCCGCCGAGCTGAAGGGGATTACGAAAGCCAGCCGCAAGGACGAGATCCAAAAGGTGCTGGAGTTTACCTTCCTGCAGGACGTTGCCGGGCGCTTGATCCGCAACCTGTCCAAAGGCTACCGTCAGCGGGTAGGCCTGGCGCAGGCCATTCTTGGCTTTCCGGAGATCATCATCCTGGACGAGCCGACGGTCGGCCTCGATCCCAAGCAGATCATTGAGATCCGTGATCTGATCCGTACACTTGGCAAGGAACATACCATTATTTTAAGCTCGCACATCCTCTCCGAAGTGCAGGAGATTTGCGATCATGTACTCATCATCCACCATGGAAAGCTGCTGGCCAGCGGTACCCCCGGGGAACTGGAACGTCAGATCAAGAGTACGACGCTGGAGCTTACCGTAAAGAGCGGGGCTCCCGAGGAGGTCGCGGACATGCTTGCCGCTTTGGCCGGCGTCGCCTCGGTGGAAAGGATGCGGAACGACTACCCGGGCCAGGCCTCCTTCAAAGTGAAAACCGAGCCGGATTCCGATCCCAGGGAAGCCATTTTCAACGCCTGTGCCAAGACGAACAATCCCATCCTCACCCTTCGCGGCCTCGACCTCTCTCTGGAACAGATCTTCCTGTCGCTCACGGATGACAGCCAGAAACAGGCCGGCGATTCCATTGTCTATCAAAATGAAAATCAGGAGAGGACAGAAGCATGACTGCTATTTATAAACGTGAACTGCGCTCCTATTTCAACTCCATGATCGGATATGTGTTCGTTGCCGTTGTGGCTGCCTTCATCGGTATCTTCTTTATGGCCACGAACCTCTTCGGCGGTTATCCCTATTTCTCCTATACGCTGGGCAATGTCACTATTGTCTATATGTTTGCCGTCCCGATCCTCACCATGAAGTCCATGGCGGAGGAACGTCATTCCAAAACCGATCAGATGCTACTGACCTATCCGGTAAGCGTGACCAGGATGGTGCTTGGCAAGTTTTTTGCAATGGTAACGGTATTTTCGATCCCGTTGCTTCTTTCTTCCTTCTGCCCGCTGATCATCGCCGCGAACGGTACGAGCAGCCTAGGTTCCGATTATGCCACCATTCTGGCTTTTATCTGCCTTGGTTTTCTGTTCGTTGCCGTAGGCATGTTCATCTCAGCACTCACGGAGAGCCAGATCATCGCCGCTGTCGGTACCTTTGGCGTGCTCATGCTGCTCTATCTCTGGCCTAATCTGATCGATTTTCTGCCGACTTCCGCTTCCGGCAACGCGTTCGGACTGGCGCTGATCCTCACAGGTCTGGTTTTCCTGCTGTACAGCATGTCGAAAAGCAAACTGCTTGCCATCGCGGTCGAAGCGGTGGGAGTCGCTGCGGTGCTCGGCGTCTACCTGTTTGCCGGGGATCGTCTGGAGAGCCTGATGCCGAAGGTGCTGGGCGCGCTGTCCTGCACGGATATCCTGGATAACTTTGCCCGGAACAGCATCTTCGATCTCGGCGGGCTGTTCTTTTATCTGTCCTGCGCCGCGCTCTTTGTGTTTCTCACGGTGCAGGTCGTACAGAAGCGGCGCTGGAATTGAGGAGGGCATTGGACATGAAACAAAAGGTAAAACAGTTCCTGACCGGGGGCGCTTCCCGGCATGGCACCTATGCAGCGGGGCTTACGGCTGCGGTCGTTGCCATCGTGGTCATACTTAATCTGATCGTGGGACAGCTCCCGTCCGCCGTAAAGGAATTCGATATTTCGGACAAGAAGCTCTTCACCATCTCCGATACCTCGACAAACTACCTGGCGGGGCTGAGCCGCGACGTTGAGATCATCGTGCTGGCGGAACCGGACAGCGTGGA
>CAZVHV010000245.1:0-2850 GCA_964627025.1 uncultured Oscillospiraceae bacterium
ACCGCTGACGTACCCTGTTTTTCCGGCGTACGAGACTTTGTACCAGCCGTTGCACATGCCGGAGATGGGGAGCACCGAACCGCCCGGGACAGAGGCCAGACGGTCGTAGCCGGTGCCGGCGCCCGCACGGAGGCTGAGGGTCGAGCTGCCGGTGTTGATGTAGGCGTAACCGAGGCTGGTATCGGCCGAGGCGGTCACGCTCAGGTGGTCGCTGTACATATAACCTTCGACGGTATTATAGTCGACCTTGTACCAGCCCGTGCCCGTGTCCTGAAGTACCACGACACGGCTGCCCGCAAACGCGGTGGCCAAAATGCTGGAGCTGGTGGAAGGCTCCGCCCGCAGGCGAAGCGCGTCGGCGGTAATGGTGCCCACGCCGAGGTCGGCGGCGGCGGCGCCTATCGCGAAAAACGCAGAAAGGGCGAGAGATGCTGTGGTGATACGGATCAGCTTTGCGGTGCGCGTCATAATCCGGGCCTCCGTTTCGTCATTTGTAAATCAGGCGTGAGCCTTACTTAGAGGAGAGAGCTCGCTCAAGCCAGACAGCGGCCACGTCCATGGCGGCATATAAGTTGTCCTTTTCGCTCTTCTTTACCACGCGATCACGGCTCTTCAGATCGGGATCGGTGAGCTGGAGCTGGATGCCGACCTTGGTTGCAACGTCCAGATCCTTGATCTTCTTGGTGTCCAGCACCTGAAGCATCACAATATATTTATCAGCCATGCTGCCGTAGTAAATAAGGTTGTCCTTCCTGCGAAGGGGATACCCTTTATAGGTCAGCGGAATTGTTTCACTTGCCATTTGTTGCCTCCCGTTAGTCATAGAGATTAAAAACTGTAACCAAATTGTAACACGTTGTGTCCAATTTGTCAAACGATTTTACCGCCGGAATTGAGCGGGATTATTTTGCCCGGCCTGGGCGAAGAAAATCCCGCGTCTTTCCAGAGGGCCGCCTGCGCCGAAAGGAGCACGGCGAGCATGAGAAACGCCTCGCCGCCCATGGTAAGGGAAAACCCGGGCAGAGAGAGGGGAAAGGCATAGCGCCCCAACAGATAGGCGTGATACCCCCCCAGGGAGGCGAGCTGAACGCAGGCAGCCTGGAGGATGCGCCGGATATCGGTGCATGCCCACACCACGGTCAGCGCCTCGGCCATGAAAAAATAGCGTTCATGCATGGTGGGGAGCAAAAACGGCACGCCGACCGCCAGAAGGACGGCAGCCGTCAGAAGGGCGCGGTCGCTGAGCTGGGCGCGCCGGAGGTACAGCGCGCTCAGCAGCACCAGCACCAGCACAAAAGCCGCGGCAATGCCAAGTCTGGAAAAGAGCGTGGTATCGACCTGCACGCCGTAGGGAATCAGTGCGTAGACGGAGGGGGCGTTCATAGTGAGCCGGCCGGCATATTCGCCCATCTGTCCCGCGTATACCCCAAGGGTATCGGCAAGCGGTTTGCCGAGAAGGAGGGCGGGAGCGATGGTGGCGGCGTATCCGACGGGAAAGAGGAGCAGGTGGCGGAACTTTACCCGTCCGGCATACCACAGGACGCACCAGAGCGGGATCAGGAAAACGGTCTGCAGCTTGAAGGAAAAGGCGACCGCCAGCAGAAGCACCGAGGCGGCCGGTTTTCGTTCCAGCGCCGAGGCAAAGGCATGAAGGGCGAAGGCCGTATAGATGGCGTCGCACTGTCCCCAGAAGGAGCCGTTGAGGATAACGGTCGGCAGGAGAAGCAGCAGGCTGAAGGCGGCAAGGGGGCGCAGGCTCTCTTTTCCGCAGAGGATGCGCGTCAGCCGCATCCCGCCCCAGGCCAGCATAAGGTCAAAGAAAATGGAGAACAGCTTGATGGCATACAGGTCCGGGAAACGGAAGCGGGAGACGGCGGCCAGAAAATAGAGGTAGGGCACATTATAATTGCCGATGTTCTCCTTCAGCGCCCAGAAACCGCCGGCCGTCCGGAAGGCTTCCGTCCAGGGAAAGAGAAAAAGCACGTAGTCCTGTGTGATATGGTCAAGACAGAGCACCCGCAGAAACATGGCCAGCGCAACAGGGAAAAGAGCTGCCCAAATCAGGAACGGGGAATAGCCCTGGGCGGCGATCAGAAGAAGAGAGAGGGCGGCAAAGCCGCAGAGCGCCAGCTGGACCACCAGTTTGTCGCCGCCGCTCCCCTGCGCCAGCCCGCCCGTTCTGATGACGGCAAGCAGCAAAAAAAACAGGCCCGCGCCGCCGAAGAGCAGCGCGGCATAAAATTTCGGTTCGGACCGCTGCATGAAACATCCCTCCGTTTTTATCTCTGTGCCATGATAACAGAAAGTGCCGGAAAGAACAAATAAAATAAAAAGTCCGGGGTTTTACTCCGGACTTTCGACAAAAACAATATTGACTTCACCCTATACGCATGGTAAAATAAATCGCTTGCGTACATCCGCAATGAATGAGGGGGAGAGTCCCCCAAATTTAAACGCAGTATAGCACGTTCCGCAACATATGGCAATAGGGGATGAAACAACAAGACAACGCATCCGGGTGTGCAATATTCACCGCAGTTTCTTTTTTGTCGCATTTGACGGAGAAACGGGCAAAAATGCAGGGCCGGAGGCGTGATTTTCTTTTTGCAAGAAGAAAATCATCCAAAAAGTTTTCCACCAACCTTTTTTTAAGAGAGGACTGGTCATTAGAAATGGTCAAGGACGTTTACTACGGCAAAACTCTGCGCAAGAGCTACGCCAGGCACGATGAAATTCTGGATATGCCCAATCTGCTGGAAATCCAGAAGTACTCCTACCAGTGGTTCCTGAGGGAGGGACTGCAGGAGGTGTTCAAGGACGTGGCTGCCATCACGGATTACGCTGGCAACC
>CAZVHV010000246.1:0-2839 GCA_964627025.1 uncultured Oscillospiraceae bacterium
CAAAGCTGGCAGACACTGTCTGCGATGCGTCTACTGGACCGAGGAAACGGGCATCCTGTCCATGATTATCAAATACCAGCGGCTGATGCCCATGCTCCTGGGCGCGGAGCGTACCTGTGATATCCTCTGTGCAGTGCATCTGGCTGCCGCCCTGGTCGTTGAAGCACAAAACAGACGGCACCATGTTGGTGCCGCTGTCCGAACCCTTGAGCGTTGGGGCGCATTCCTGCTGATATCCAATTCCACCAGCCGAGGGCGCCGCTCCCGCACAGAAGCCCGCCGAAAACAGCAGGCCCGCCGGGTTACGCCCACCGCCGCCGTCTGCTCCGGCCAGCGTGGGCGACACGCCCTCCGGCGTGAACACCCGACTTTGCTGGGTGTCCCAGCAATTCAGACAATTTTGCCGGGACACAAGGGGAGGGTGTCCTCCCATGCCAGCGCGGAGCGTGGGCGTCACTTCTTCAGTGATGTCCATCCGTTCCCCACCATGGTCGTTCAGGCAAATCATTGGCTCTGCGACAAAGGTCTGCTGCTTCATGCCCGGTTGGGCTTGCAGGGTGCCAGAGCAATCACCGAGGTCCCGTACTTCATCCCGCTGATTGGCGGCAAAAGCGACAGGTCCTTGAAGGATGCCGTTTCTGCCGGTGGACATCCCACAGTTTACACCCAGCGTCGCGGCGAGCTCGCCTGTGAGGTCGCCGTTGTAGCCGTCAAAGCCCATTGTGCCTTTTTTCTCTGTATTTGCAGAATCGCCGCCATAAAGAGCCGACCGGATGTCGCTGCCCTCAGACACACGACGGTTCTGTGTATCCCACAGGGTCAGGCAAGCCCGGCCTGGATCATCAACGCCTCCCGGAGCTGGGGCGGCAGTTCCTTGCCGCGGGCTTCGGCCCGGCGCAATATCCCTAAGCAGGCGGTCCTGCTCAAATAATATCTGTCCGGCACGGTGTCCTGCAAAATCTGCGACAAGAAAGATTCTCTTACGACGCTGGGCGACGCCCCAGTATTGAGCGTCCAATACTCTCCAAGCAACGGAGAATTGATCTCCCAATATGGCCCCAGCAGATTTCCATACCCCGCCCGGAGGTCGAGGTATAGATATTCCGCTGTCCGCAATTCTGCAGGTTTCCTCGAGGACCGCCCGGAAGTCCTCTGCGTCCGCGGAACTGAATGCTCCGGGCACGTTTTCCCACACCATATATCTTGGTCGAACAGCGTCAGCTGTTCTGCCCCTGCACTCATCCGCACACCTCATTTCTTTCACGATTCGGATTTGCTCCATAAACAGTCCGGAACGCTCTCCGGCCAAGCCAGCCCTCTGGCCGGCCACCGACAAATCCTGACATGGAGAACCCCCTGTGATAATATCCACAGGGGGCAGCTCGGCGCCGTCCAGCTTTGTGATGTCCCCAAAGTGGTTCATTTTCGGGAACCGCAGCTTTGTCACGGTGATGGGAAAGGCTTCAATCTCGCTTGCCCACAGAGGGATAATGCCATTGCGGGCGCCTGCCCAGGGAAACCCGCCAATCCCATCAAAAAGGCTCCCCAAGCTGGGAGCTATCTTTTTTTAAATGCGAAATCGCCTTTCAGGGCGGGAACGGGATGCGATTCCCGTTCATGGATTAACATCTTCATTGTTACTCTCCTTGTATATTGATTTCATTAAAAAGTGGCGTCATCATCGACCCTATTGCAGGCTCATCACTTCGGATGCGCTCTGTGGGTAGGACGCATCTATCTCAACAGCTCCGCTTTGCCCGATGCGGATTTCCTTTCCCTCCGCCTGCAGCCATGCGAGGTATTCCGGTTCCGCTTTTTGCCGAATCGCATCCGGAACCCATGCCACGGGAAGAGAAAAACCATCGCACCGCGCAGACGCGGTTTCCTGACCTATGGTGTATGCCAAGGCCTCCTTGATCATTGGCAGCCACAGCCTGGCTTCCTCCGGAACCTCTTGTTCAAACCCCGTGTAATACAGCAGGACGTCGTCATACCGTTCCCAGCTTCCGCTTTGGTCCTCATTCCAGATATGATCCGCCGACGTAATTGTCGCACACTCGTCATTGCAATTGACCCATACCGGCTTGTCCAGCTCCGGGAGGTAGAACTGTACCGTTCCCACCATGCACCCGCCTCCGGTATTGCCGTATACCCGACTTTTGACTTTATATCCGTTGGGATCAAAGGCGGGAACCATATCCAAATCTGCAATGGTTTCCAGATGCATACGCAGCTCGGAGGCATAGTCGGGAGGATATTCGAGACACTTAAACTCGGCGGCGGGCCGGTTGTTCAGGCACAGGTTTCTGATATCTCTGATACGCACTTCGGCTTCCTCCCGCGAGGGAAAACACATCTGCTGCCGGTTTTCGCACAAAAAACCGGACTGTCCCGCGAGGGGGCTGTCCGGCCGCCCCTTTGCCCATATTGCGTATACGGGGTTGGGCGGGTCTAATATCTGCTGTCGGGAGACATGTTGAATGGGGAGCCCCAATTCACCCGCTTTTTGAATATCTCCCTCCATGCCGGTGCTGATAAGGTCGCCGCACTGCCAGAAGTCCTCGCATATTTCCATCAGATGATGCCCGAGCTTGATTCCCAGCGCCCGTTCCACGGGATTGCTGTCGTCCAATATCTGCGGATAGATGAGGTGGGGCACGATGGGCGTGTGCCCTTGCTCGATGCAATATCGGCAGGCGGCGCGGGCGAACTTGAGGTTCCGCTCCACATCGCCGGCATAGGGGGATGCGATAAATACCAGTTTTCTTTCTGTCATTTTGCCACCGCCTGTACGATAGTTTTGGTTGTGTTGACCGCCGCCTGCGCCGTGTAGACGGCG
>CAZVHV010000247.1:0-2832 GCA_964627025.1 uncultured Oscillospiraceae bacterium
GGAGGTTCAGGGGTCATAATATATGATATCGGGAGGAACATGACGAACGGAGCGGAAATGGGAAAGGCTCCGTTCGGCCGCCCCCTTTACTCCGAGATAGAAAGGTGATACTTTTGAGCAACTGTAACCATGCATCTCCGGTGCCGGCGACCTTCCGTCAGTCGGACGAAACGGTGCGGCTGAACGCCGCAACGGGAGGCGCCGGACCTCTTCCTATTTTTACGACCCTGCTTGCCAATCCGATCTCGGTCGTCGATGTGACCATCGATACCATCGGGATGAGGAATCCTTCCATCCTGCTCCACTTTACGAGCATCGTCTGCCTGCCGATCGGCGTTTCGGTCACGCTGAACTTTGAAGTGAAGAGAAGCTTCAACGGCGGCGCGCCGGTAAGCGTCGGCTCGACATATACCTTCTCCACCCTGGTCGAGGTGCTGGAGGCAGAGGCCTTCAGCTTCCAGTATTTCGACAGCAATCTGGTCCCCGGGCTGTACACCTATTCCGTGCAGCTTTCGACGAATTCGCTGGTCGACATTACCCCGGGACTGACCGTCAACAACGCCACCCTGAGCGCCCTGGCAGTCGATCGTAATTAGCCGCAAAGCGCTGACACGGTCCTGCTCTGCGGGCATGATCCCTCCCCCGGTCGATGAAGATTGACCGGGGGAGGGTTTTATCCGGGCGGGGAAAACGATGGAAAACGGGCCTGCTCCATGATACAATCGGCGTAAAGCCGGAGAAAACAGGATGCGGGACAGGAGTATGGACATGAGACTTTTTATTGCGATAACCTTTGACGAAAAGATCAGACGAAAACTCCTTCAGACCCAGACCGGGCTTAAGGAGCATTCGCTGCGGGGGAATTTTACCAGATATGACAATCTGCATCTGACGCTGGTGTTTTTGGGCGAGGTCGCGCCGGGGCGTGTGGATCTGATCCGAAAGGCCATGGACCGGGCGGCCTCTGCGCCGTTCGGGCTGTGCATCAAAGGGGTCGGCTGCTTCCGGCGCGACCGCGGCGCGATCCTGTGGGCGGGTATCGAGCGGAACAAAGCGCTGACGGAACTCCACGGACAGCTCCGCGCGCAGATCGTCCTTGCCGGCTTCCCGGTGGAGGAGAGGCAGTTCAAGCCGCACCTGACCCTTGCGCGCGAGGCCAGGCTGCGTGACGGGTTCGATATGGACGCCTTCTCCCGCGGAATGGAGCCGATCCATACCGAAGTCTCCAAAATCAGCCTGATGAAATCCGAGCGGATCGACGGAAGGCTCACGTATACCGAGATCTATCACGCAATGGGACGACCAGGGGACCTCCTTTGAAGCGGCGGCTCAAAAATTTTTCGGCCGGCCCTGTTATCTTTCGCCGGAAGCTGACGATATGTAGGTTGCAGGGAAAAACCTGCGGTTCTCCCGTTCTCCGCTATGAGGCCTCTGGCGGCGGACGGGTGAACGACAAGGTGCGGGAAAGGATTCCCGGCCCAACAAAAAACATGGAGGTTATCGACAATGCGTATTCAGCACAACATTATGGCGATGAACGCCTACCGCAACTATTCCACCAACAACAGCGCCCTGGCCAAGAACCTGGAAAAACTCTCCTCCGGCTATAAGATCAACCGCGCCGGCGACGACGCCGCGGGCCTGGCCATCAGCGAAAAGATGCGCGCACAGATCACCGGCCTGAAGACCGCGCAGGACAACGCCAAGAGCGGCATCAACCTGGTGCAGACCGCCGAAGGTTCCCTGACCGAGGTCCACGACATGCTCAACCGTATGGTGGAGCTGGCCGACCAGTCCGCCAACGGCACCTATGACAACAGCACCGACCGCGACAACCTGCAGAAGGAAGTCAGCCAGCTGCAGTCCGAAATCAACCGGATCGCCGATTCTTCCAACTTCAACGGCATCAAGCTGCTGGACGGTTCCTTGTCCGGCGGCGCCACTGCGGCCGGCATGATCGGCAGCACGAAGGTGGACTTCTCCATTGGCGATACCGACGCGACCGTCGGGGCGCTCGGCGAGGCCAGCGTCACCTTTGCGGACGGCAGCGCCGCTGCCGAGGGTATCACCGTAAGCTTCACCGATGCGACCGGCGCGATGTCGATCACGCTCGGCACGAGCACTGCGGCTACCTACACGGCGGATCAGATCACCAGCGCGGTCCGCAGCGCCGCTACCGCCTACGCTTCCACCAGCAATACCAATGCGGCCACGATCAGCGCGAAGTACGCTTCCTTCACCATGACGGCCGACGGCTCGATCTCCGCTGCTGCCGGCGGTTCTCTGACCATGGCGACCGCCACCCTGGCTGACGGCGCCGGCACCGGCGGCCTGAAGCTCCAGATCGGCGATACCAGCGATTCCTTCAATCAGCTGACGGTCTCCATCCAGGATATGCATACGGCGAGCCTGGGGATCGACACCGTCGATATCAGCACCCAGACCGGCGGCTCCGACGCGGTGCAGAGCATCAAGGACGCGATCAACACCGTGTCTTCCGTCCGCGGTACGCTGGGCGCTACCCAGAACCGTTTGGAGCACACCATCAACAACCTGTCCGTCATGACCGAGAACACCCAGGACGCCGAGTCCACCATCCGCGACACCGACGTTGCCGAAGAGATGATGGCTTACACCAAGAACAACATCCTGGTGCAGTCCGCGCAGGCCATGCTGGCGCAGGCCAACCAGGTGCCCCAGGGCGTCCTGCAGCTGCTGCAGTAATTGCCCAATCCTCGCAAAGACAGAAAAAAGAGGAGCGTTCCGGCAAAGCCCGGACGCTCCTCGTTAGGTTGCGCATGGGTGGTTACAGCGTCAGCGCCCGGTACAGGA
>CAZVHV010000248.1:0-2826 GCA_964627025.1 uncultured Oscillospiraceae bacterium
CGATGAGCCCTACCTTGGCGCCCACGACCTTCTCCAGCATGGTTTTGAGCAGATAGGTCGTGGTCGTCTTTCCGTTGGTCCCGGTGACGCCGAGCAGGACGAGTTCCTTCGCGGGGTGTCCGAACCAGTTGGCCGAAAGGCGGGCCAGCGCGGCCCGGGCGTCCTCCGCGACCAGGTACGGGCCGTCCTGCTCCGGCGGGCGCTCGCACAGGACCGCGGCCGCGCCCTTTTCCAGAGCCGCGGCGATATAATGATGTCCGTCCGTTTTGTAGCCCGGGAGAGCGACAAAGAGCGCCCCCGGGGCGATCTCTCGGGTATCATAACTGAGGGAAGTCACCTCTGTATCGGGAGAAAGGCGGTTTTCACGCAACGTCACACCGTCCAGAAGCTGAGAGAGCTTCACGGGATCGCCTCCTATATCATCATACCGAATCGAGTTTGAAGCCGCACGGGTCTGTCAGTTGTCCGCGTAATCCTTGACCTGGTTGTCGATAAAGCGCACGTCGATCACGGTGCCCGGCTCCACCTGGGTGCCGCTCTCCACCGACTGGTTGGCGGCTATGGTGTCGGAGGAGTAATACTTGGTGGCGCCGGAAGCGCGCATGTACAGCCCCACTTTCTGCAGCATGGCCTGGGCGGCCTCGGGAGACCGGCCGGTGACATCGGGAACGGTGACCGGCTGTGTGGGCTTTTGCTCGCCCAGATAGAGCACGACCTGGCTGTTTTGGGGGATGGACGCGCCCTGCGCCGGGATCTGGTCGGTGACCGTGGCGCCGCTGCCGACCACGCGCCAGGCCAGCCCCTTGTTTTTCAGCAGGCGCTGGGCTTCCTCCAGGGAGACCCCGGTAACCTTGGGCACGAAGGTGTCGGCGCCCGAGAGCTCATCCTGCGTGTACTGCTTCTCCACTCCGAGATAGTCCAGGATATCCGCGATCAGCCTGCCAGCCATGGGCGCCGCCATGTTGCCGCCGCTGATGTAATACCCGCCCGCGGTGTAGTTGGAGCCTGGGCTGACCGGGGTCGGGCTGTCATAGGCCAGAAGGACCACGACCTGCGGATCGTCCGCAGGCGCGAAGCCCAGGAAGGAAACGATGAACTCGTCGTCCACCAGGGTTTCGGAGGTGCCGGTCTTTCCGCCGATGCGGTAGCCCGCCACATAGGCGTTCTTGCCGGTGCCGCCGTCGCCCACCACGCTCTCCAGAATGGAGCGGACGGTCTCCGAGGTCTGCTCGCTGATGACCTGACGAACCTCCACGCTGTCGTGGTAGCTGACGATATTGCCGCTCTCATTGGTGACCGACTGGAGGATGTAGGGCTTCATCAGATGCCCGCCGTTGATCACCGAGGCGGCCGCGGTGATGAGCTGGATGGGTGTGACGGTGAGGCGCTGCCCGAAGGAAGCGGTGGCAAGGGAGGAAATGCCCTCCTCGCTGACGAAGAAGCTCTTATCCCAGATCGTGCCCTTGCCCTCGCCCTGCATGTCGATGCCGGTGGGGCTCTTCAGGCCGTAATCCTCCAGGTACTGGTAAAATTTCTGCGCGCCCAGCTGCTGGCCGATGGCGATGAAGGCGGGGTTGCAGGAGTTCATGACCGCCTGCCGCAGGGTCTCGACCCCATGGCCGTCACGCTTGTGGCAGCGGATGGTGTAGCCGGCCACCTTCACCGAGCCGGAGCAGTAGAAGGTGCTGGACTCGTTGACCGCGCCCTCCTCCAGGGCCGCGGCCAGCACCAGGGACTTGAAGGTGGAGCCGGGCTCATAGGTGTCGTTGATGGCCTTGCTCCGCCACTGCTCGAACTGCGCGTCCCCCAGCGCGGCAAGATATTGGTCCTGACTGACGTTCGGGTCGTCCTTCATGGCCTTCAGCTTGGCCGCGAGTCCCTCGTCCGCAATGGCGCGGGGGTCGTTCAGGTCGTAGTCCGGAAAGCTGGCCATGGCATAGATGGCGCCGGTATTGGGGTTCATGACGATACAAAATCCGCCGTTGCGCACCTCAAAGGTCTTGATCCCCTCCTGCAGGATGCGCTCGGCATAATACTGGATGGTCGCGTCGATGGTAAGGTTCAGGTTGTAGCCGTCCACGGCGTCGATATAGTTTTCGTAGCTGGAGAGCATCTCCACGCCCGAGGCGTTTTTCGCCGTGATCACGCGGCCGTTCTCGCCCGCCAGGTCGTTTTCATAAATGGCCTCCAGCCCGTACGCGCCCTGGTTTTCGTTGTTCACGAAGCCGATCACCTGCGCGGCCAGCGAGGAATACGGATAGTACCGCTTGGTATCCGGGGTGAGATAGAGCCCGCCGGACAGCTTGTTGTCCAGAATGAACTGGCGCAGCTTGGTCGCCGTATCCTCCTCCACCTTGGATGCCACCATCTCCCACGCCGAGTTGGTTTTCTCCAGGCGCTGCATGATCTTATCCCGGTCGATCCCGAGGATCTGCGACAGTCCGTCCGCGATCAGGTTCTTATCCAGCCCGTTCGCCGCCACGTCGCGCGGGGAGAGGATGACGTTCTGCACCGTGGCGGAAATGGCGAGCACGTTGCCCACGCTGTCGTAGATGGTGCCGCGGTTGGCCGAAACCGTCACGTCCCGCGTCTGCTGCTCGATGGCCTTTTGCTCATAAAAATCATGCTTCACGATCTGGATCTGCCACAGCTTCCAGAGCAGGACGCCGAAGGACACGACGCCGAAAACGGTCATGAGGATCATGGTGCGGCGGAGGATCAGCCGGTTGGCTCTGCGATCCGGCCGTTTCTTGCTGTGCTGCTCCTCCATTTCCCCTTCCTCCTTTTCTCTTTATGAACGAGGGCGTAAGAAATTTCATTTCTTAC
>CAZVHV010000249.1:0-2814 GCA_964627025.1 uncultured Oscillospiraceae bacterium
GGCAACCCCCTCTCCCAGCCCCGCCTCAGGCATTGGCAGCGGCAAGATACGTGTATCATCCAGTCTGAACGTGCGCAGTGGACCCGGGACGTCCTATTCATCGATCGGCAAACTCTACAACGGCAATGTTGTGACGGTTTTCAGCACCCGGACCGGTTGGGTCGAGATAGACTATAAGGGCCGGCACGGCTGGGTCAGCGACAAGTACATCGACGTAACGCTGAATTCGCCGGATGATCCGGACGATCCGGAGGATCCGCCGGACAATCCGCCGGCGGATGCCATCGGCACGGGCGTATGCAACGTCAGCGCCACGTTGAACGTGCGCAGCGGACCGGGCACGTCCTACAGCAAAATCGGCAGCTTGCCCGCCCGGGCAAATGTCTTTATCCTCGCGGTTTCAAACTCGTGGTACAAAATCGAATATCAGGGACTGACGGGCTGGTGCAGCGCCGATTATATCACCGCAAGCTTTTCCACCGATCCGACCGGCCCGGAGCCGATCGTCGAGGCAGTCGCCGTCTATTCCTATCAAAGGATGCAGCAGGACATTGAGGCGCTACGCGAGCGCTATCCGGACAAGATCACCGTATCCTCCATCGGCGCCAGCGCCGATGGCCGGGATATACCCGTACTGATCGTAGGCGACAGCGGCGCAACTCATCAGATTCTGATCCATGCCGGGATCCACGGCAGGGAGAATATGAACTGCAATCTTGTGATGATGCAGATCGAGTTCATGCTGGCCAATCCGGATTCCGTCTATAATGGCCGTACGTTTGCGCAATGGATGTCGGATACCGCGTTCCATATCATTCCCATGGTGAATCCCGACGGCGTGACCATCAGCCAGACGAGATCAGGATCGGATGAAGTGCTCGCCATCTGCGCATTGAACCTGATTGGGTCATCGCAGCTTGATGGTTATCTGTCGCGCTGGAAAGCCAACGCGAACGGCGTGGATCTCAATTTGCAATTCCCCGCGGGATGGAACGAAAAGGAGAGCGCATCGGCGCCAGCCGGCATCGATTACAAGGGTGAAGCGCCGCTGACCGAGCCGGAAGCTTTGGCGCTCAAAGCCTATACCAACAGCCATGCGTTCGACATCACCATCAGCTACCACTCCACGGGCAGCGTGATATACATAAATTTCCCCCTGGCAACCAGTGCGGCCAACGCAAAATGCCACTCTCTCGGGCAGGCGATCTCCAGCCTCACCGGCTATTCGCTCAAGGACACGCCGCTGACGGAAGGAGCAGGATACAAGGACTGGGTGCTCACACAATACGGCATCCCCTCGCTCACCATAGAAACGGGAACCAGCAGCTGTCCGCTTCCGCTCTCCCAATACGCCGGCATTTGGACAAGGAACAAGTACCTCTGGCCCGTGCTGGTCCAATGGGCGGAAAACAACCTATGAATTGCAAAGAGCCTCTGGTACTTTATTTGGCTCTACACTAAAGATTGGGGTAAGGACGAAAAAGAAGAAGCATAACGCTTCAGGATCTTGTAGACTAAGGTTAGCAGACCAAGGCGACAAGAAACGGAGAACGCTATGCTTCCCAATGATTGTATCTCAAAATTGCTGGATATGGAACACCTTGAAGTCCTAAATGTGGAGCATGCATCCAATCGGATCGTTCTGCACGTACAGATGAAGCGTCGCGTTTGTCGTTGCCCCACATGCCGCACCGTTACAGAGCAGGTGCACGACTATCGAACACAGAAGGTCAAAGACTGCCCAATGCAAGGCAAACATGTGGTTTTACTGTATCGAAAACGCCGCTATCGATGTCCCTGCTGCGGCAAGCGGTTCTACGAAAGCAATTATCTCATTCCCAAGTGGCACAGGATCACCAACCGTCTGACGGCACAATGCATCGACATGTTTGGCTGCAAACAATCGCGTAAGGAGATCGCCCGGTCACTCGGAATATCCGAATCCACCATTGGCCGCTGGCTTATGCTGATCGACCGCGGCAAACCGCAGCTTCTTCCCAAGGTCCTTTCCATCGATGAATTCAAGGGCAATACGGAGTACGGAAAGTACCAGTGCATCCTTACTTCGCCGGTGGACAAGCGCATCGTTGATATACTACCTACCCGCTATTCTGCACGGTTGTATGACTATTTGTATGACTTTCCTAATCGAAAACAGGTGAAGCACGTCGTGATGGATATGAACAAAGACTATCTACGCATCGCCAGGCAATTGCTCCCGCAGGCCACCGTGGTCATCGACCGCTTCCATGTCGTGCGGTACTGCACCTGGGCGTTGGAGAATGTACGTAAGCGGGTTCAAAGCAAACTCCCCAAAGATCAGCGTATCTTCTTTAAGCGCAGCAGAAAGCTTCTCCTTGCGCACATGGATAAACTCTCCGATACAAACAAGGCCGCCGTCGAACGCATGCTGTTGTTTTCCAGAGATCTGCGCGAAGCCTATCTGCTCAAGGAAGTCTTCTACAGGTTTATGGCTTCGGAGGATTCCGCACAGGCCAAGCGGCGCTTGCAGGAGTTCCGGCTGCACGCACGTGTCGCCTCCATCCCCGAATTCAACACCTGCCTTACCATGCTGCAGAACTGGGAGCCGTACATCCTCAACGCCTTTGACTGCCCGTATTCCAACGGTTTTACCGAAGGCGTCAACAACACTGTCAAGGTCCTTAAACGGATCGCTTATGGCTACCGTAATTTCCGTAATTTTCGTGCCCGCATCCTTGCCACGGTCAATACATGAAGGAGCCGATTGCTCCTTCGCAATCGGCTCCTCGCTACGCTTAGTCTATGCTCTACCCCAACTATTGACATTGAGCC
>CAZVHV010000250.1:0-599 GCA_964627025.1 uncultured Oscillospiraceae bacterium
TATGAAAAAGGCCTCAATATGCGCCGGATCGCCCAGGTGCTCGATGTCAGCGAGCCAAGAGTCTCTCAGATTCACAGCCGGGCCATTCAGAAGCTGCGGTTCTATCTGCAGTCCTATCTGGAGCCTGTCAAATAATACCGATTTCAAGGGAGCGAGTACGATGTTCAAGGGCTTTTACAATCTGACCTCCGCCATGCTGTCCCAGGGACGGCGGCTGGACGTGATCGCGAACAATATGACCAACGTCTCTACGGCCGGCTATAAGGCGGACACCTATACGGACAGCACGTTCCACGAGTACATGGTCAGCCGGGTCGGCAACAAGGACAAGTCCGGGCCCGCGCAGCTTGGGAAAAGCAGCTATATCCTGGCTCCCAGCAAGTTATACACCGACTACACCCAGGGGGTGCTGGAGCCCACGGGCCAGCCGCTGGACTTCGCGCTGGAAGGCGACGGGTTCTTCGCCGTACAGACCGACGGCGGCGTGGCCTATACCCGGGCGGGTAACTTCTCGCTGGATGAAGAGGGATATCTGTGCCTGCCCGGGCAGGGCCGTGTGCTGGATCCCGACGGCGCGCCTATTGCGCTGGGTACGGATA
>CAZVHV010000250.1:609-1219 GCA_964627025.1 uncultured Oscillospiraceae bacterium
CGGCAGCGGCGCCGTCTACAGCGAGCAGGGCGCCTATCTGGGCCGGATCGGGGTCTATTCCTTCCAGGACAACACGCAGCTTCAGCGCAATGCTCAGGGCCTGTTTGTCGCCAACGGGCAGCAGGCGACCGCCTCCACCGCCGCCGTCCGCTGGAAGATGACCGAGCGGGCCAACGTGGAGCTGGTGCGGGAGATGACCGGCATGCTGACCGCCCAGCGGGCCTTTCAGAGTGCCGCGCAGCTGAGCAAAATGTACGATGAGATCATGGGCAAGGCCGCCACGAACTTAGGAAATGTCTGAGGCTGAAAGGAGACGCAAACGATGAATCTGTCCTTTTATACCGCCGCCGTGGGCGCTGCCCAGCAGCAGAATCACCTGAATGTCCAGGCAAACAACATCGCCAATGTAAACACGTATGGCTACAAGACCCAGGTGCCCAGTTTCTCCTCCCTGATGTACGGCAATGTGACCGGGATCAACAGCGAGAAGCTGCCCCGCGGCTCGGGCAGCAAAATGGTCATGACCGATACCGATCTTCAGGGCGGCTCCATCCAGGAGACCGGACGCCCCCAGGATAGTCATTCCGCTCATGCAGGCCGCGACCACGAG
>CAZVHV010000250.1:1229-2812 GCA_964627025.1 uncultured Oscillospiraceae bacterium
AGGATTATGCCATTCTGGGGGAGGGCTTCTTTGCCCTGTATGACCCGTCCAGCACGGAGATCTCCTATACCCGCGACGGGTCCTTCACCCTTTCGCAGTACCAGCGCGCCGGCGCAGACGGGAAGCCGGAGACCGTTCTGATGCTCTCCGACGGCGAGGGGCGCTTCGTTTTGAACGACCGGGGCAGCCTGCTGACCGTCAAGGACGGGGAGGCGGAGCAGCCGGTGGGCGTATTCGATTTTTCCAGCACCGACGGCATGGTGCGGGTGGGGGACAACCGCTTTGTGCCCGCGGCGAAAAACGGGCAGGTCCGGGTCGGAAGCGGCACGGTGAAGCGGGGCGTGCTGGAGACCTCCAACGTGGATCTGGCGGAGCAGATCACCAAGGTGATCGAGGCGCAGAGGTCCTTCAGTTATGCGCTGAAAATGGTGGAGACCTCCGACGAGATCGAAACGACAGCCAATAATCTGAGAACGTGAGCTTGAAAAGGAGCAGGGCATGGAACTGAAAAATTACAGCGACCTGAGCAGCCTGGAGATCGATATGCTCCGCGAGATCGGCAGCATCGGTACGGGAAATGCCGCCACGGCCCTCTCCCAGCTGCTGGGCAGAGAGGTGCGCATCACCCTGCCGGAGGTCCGCATCATGGGATACGACGAGGCCATCGAATGGATCGGGGGGCCGGAGACCATCACGGCCGGCGTTCTGACGCAGCTCGGCGGCGAGATCAACGGGATGATGCTCTCGGTGCAGCAGATGGATTTTGTAAAGCTGGTGCTCCTGGAGGTCCTGGGAGAACAGATCGAGGAGTTCGGGCAGTTAGGGGAGATGCAGACCTCCACCCTGATGGAGGTGGGCAACATCATGCTCTCCACCTTCATCAACGCTTTGAGCGGGCTGGCCGGCATTTCGGTCACCCTGACGGTCCCCGCGTTCGCGGTGGATATGCAGGGGGCGATCCTGGAAGCGCCCATGGCCGCCTTTGGCGGACAATCCGACTATCTTATGACCATCGGCGCGAATTTTATCTGCCAAGGCGAGCAGGTCCCCTGCCGGCTGCTGCTCTCGCCCGATATCCGTTCTTTGAATTTTCTGCTGCGAAAGTTAGGCGTTATGGATGAATGAAAACAGGCTTGTGGTTGGAATCGCGGATATGAAGCTGGCCCAGCGGGGAGAAAAGCTTGTGACCTATGCGCTGGGCTCCTGCGTCGGCATCTGCCTTTACGATCCGCAGATCAGGCTCGGCGCGCTGGTCCATATCATGCTGCCGCTGAACCTGGAGACGGGCCGGAAAAACGCGTTCAAGTATGCCGATACCGGGATCCGGGAGACCCTTCTCCAGATGACCGCCGCGGGGGCCAGCCGTGCCAAGATCACGGCCAGGATCGCCGGCGGGGCCGCGATGTTTGCCCTTACCGGGGGCATGCTGGGAAACATCGGGCAGCGCAACGCCGAAAGCGTGCGCCAGATCCTCAAGCGGGAGGGGATCTCCCTGCTGTGGGAGGACGTGGGAGGAACGGTGGCCCGTACCGTGGAATTCGACAGCGCCACGGGGAGCGGGATCGTCCGCTCCTACGGACAGC
>CAZVHV010000251.1:0-2804 GCA_964627025.1 uncultured Oscillospiraceae bacterium
CGGGCAGAACGTGTAAAACCCCTTTGCCCTGAGCCACTGGCTTTCCTTTGCCTGGATGTCCCGCGCGGTCACGTCGTTCAGGCATGTGTAACCCAAAATATACTGCTCCGCGTCTTCTTCTTTTATTCTCTCGCATGGTTTGCCGATCACTACCGCCAGCTCGGCCTCGTAGTCCAGCCGTCCGCATACGTCGGGTTTGATAATCTTGCCGAAAGGATCCAGCACCGCGCTCGGCGCCTTGGAAAAAAGCAACGGCTCTTCCGGCAGGTCCATCGCGAGTTCCTTTGAATGCTGCTTGTAGTTCAAGCCCACCGCAACGATGTTCCTCGGCCGGGTGGGCGCAAGCAGGCGCACCCCGCTGAAAGGAACCGTTCTGCCGGTGTACCGTATGCCGTCATACGGCTCCCCCGCGACCTCCCGCACGGTCTCGCCTTCCAGCACCCCGTAGTTCTCCTTGCCTTCAAAAACATATCTGACGATCTTCACAAAATGCCTCCTGTCTTATTTCTTTATCACAATACTGCCGTTCTGGGCGGCGAAGTGGACCTCCGTATTGTCCTGCACCTCGCCGGATATGAGGGCGCGGCCCAACAGGGTCTCAATGGTCCGCTGAATATAGCGCTTCAAGGGCCTTGCGCCGTACACCGGGTCGTAGCCTTCCTTGATGATGATATCCTTTGCGGAATCGTCCAGCACGATGCGGATGTTGCGGTCGGAAAGCCGCTTCTGCACGGCCGCCACCATCAGGTCGGCGATCTTCACGATCTCACCCTGCGAAAGCGGGGTGAACAGCACAATATCGTCCAGCCGGTTCAAAAACTCGGGCCGGAAGAACCGGTTCAGTTCCCCCATCACGGTATCGGCAACGCCGGGCTTGAGCGCGCCCTTGGCGTCCACGCCCTCCAGCAGGTACTGCGACCCGATGTTGGAGGTCATGATGAGGATGGTGTTTTTAAAATCCACCGTCCGCCCCTGTGAATCGGTGATCCGTCCGTCGTCCAGAATCTGCAGCATCACGTTGAATACGTCGGCGTGCGCTTTTTCCACCTCATCGAACAATATCACGGAATAGGGCTTGCGCCGGACCGCCTCGGTCAGCTGTCCGCCTTCCTCGTACCCCACGTATCCCGGAGGCGCCCCGATCATGCGGGACACCGAATGCTTCTCCATGTACTCGGACATGTCGATGCGCACCATGTTGTCCTCGGTATCGAACAGCGCCTCGGCCAAAGCCTTGGCCAGCTCGGTCTTGCCCACGCCGGTCGGCCCCAGAAACAGGAACGAACCGATGGGCCGGTTTGGATCCTTGATGCCCGCGCGGGAACGGATGATGGCGTCCACCACCTTGTCGACTCCCTCGTTCTGCCCGATCACGCGCCGGTGCAGAATCTCTCCCAGGCGCAGCAGTTTGTCCCGCTCGCCCTCTACGATCCGCGCGACCGGGATCCCGGTCCACCGGGAAACGATCTTGGCGATCTCCTCGGGCGTCACGCTTTCGCGCAGCAATGTGCGCTCGGCCGGATCGGCGGAGGCCATCGCCGCCTTGAGTTCCTTTTCCACCTCGGGCAGCCGCCCGTATTTCAACTCGGCCGCGCGGTTTAAGTCATAAGCGCTTTCCGCCATCTCGATCTCGTGGTTGATGCTTTCCATCTTTTCCTTGAGTTCGTGTATATGACCGATGGATTCCTTTTCCTTCTCCCATCTGGCCTTCAGTTTTTTAAGCACGTCCTTCTGCTCGGATATTTCCTTGCGCAGGGTCTCCAGGCGCTTCTTGCTGGCCGCGTCGGTCTCCTTGACCATGGCGGCCTCCTCGATCTCCATCCGCATGATGTCCCGGCTCACCTCGTCCAGCTCGGTCGGCATGGACTGCAGCTCGGTCTTGATCAGCGCGCACGCCTCGTCCACCAGATCGATGGCCTTGTCGGGCAGGAAACGGTCGGTGATATACCGGTGGGACAGCACCGCCGCCTGGATCAGGCTGGTATCGGTGATGGTCACCCCGTGATAGATCTCATAGCGTTCCTTTAGTCCCCGCAGGATGGAGATGGTGTCCTCCACCGTGGGTTCGTCCACCAGCACCGGCTGGAACCTGCGCTCCAGCGCGGAATCCTTTTCTATATACTTCCTGTATTCGTCCAAAGTCGTCGCGCCGATGCACCGGAGTTCGCCCCGCGCCAGCAGGGGCTTGAGCATGTTCCCGGCGTCCATGCTGCCCTCGGTTTTCCCCGCGCCCACGATGTTGTGCAGTTCGTCGATGAACAGCAAAATCTCGCCGTCGCTGCTCTTCACTTCGTCCAGCACGGCCTTCAACCGTTCCTCAAACTCGCCCCGGTACTTCGCGCCGGCCAGCAGCGCGCCCATGTCCAGGGAATAGAGTTTCTTGTTTTTCAGATTTTCGGGCACGTCCCCGCGCACAATGCGCTGGGCCAGCCCCTCCACGATGGCCGTCTTTCCCACGCCGGGCTCGCCGATCATCACGGGGTTGTTCTTGGTCTTCCGGGACAGGATCCGGATGGAATGGCGGATCTCGTCGTCCCGACCGATCACCGGGTCCAGCTTGTTGTCCCGCGCGAGCTGCGTCAAGTCGATCCCGTACTTATTCATGGCGTCGTACGTGCCTTCGGGATTGTCGGTCGTCACGCTCTGGTTGCCGCGCACCTGTTTCAAAGCCACCAGAAACGCGTCCCGCCCGATGCCGTAGCGGCTCAAAAGGGCTTTGAAATCGCCCCTGGCCTGGCTCATGAGCCCCAGCATCAGGTGCTCCACGCTGGTGTAGTGGTCTCCCATGGCCTGCGCTTCCCGCT
>CAZVHV010000252.1:0-2772 GCA_964627025.1 uncultured Oscillospiraceae bacterium
CACTATATAGCAGATCTCTGGTCAACCAGCCTGATCGAGAAATATCATGGAGCTCTCGATCAGGCTGAGCAGTTTTACCGTTCTCGCGCAGATTTCGGCGCGGACTGGCCGGATTGGTGCGGCCTGCCGATGGCCGCAACGATCGCGATTATCACCGCCGGCGCACCCGTCAACGAAGCCGGCAGAATCATGGCAACGCTCGGGCCGACGGCAGCGCCTGAACTCACGGCAGCGCTGCTATGGATCAGAGCCAAAGCGGTCTACCGCTTCGACGAAACCCTTTTTGCCGCGCTGTCGTCGCAGCCGCTCGACGATAAAATTCCGATCGGGTGCCTGATGCAGTTCCCGTTTTACTGCATCTTTGTCGAAGCGCCGGTAAAAATCCATGGCCATGCGGCAGCCGGTTTTTTCGCTTGGCTTGAGTACGATGTTAACGGACGATTTGGTGAGCTGCGGCTGCTCTACCACCTGCAGGACGGCACCACAATTTCCGTACCGCTGATCCTCACCGGTGGCACCGTCGACGACTGTCTGTTCGCGGTGCAGCAGTCAGCGATGAGCCGCGCGCATGACCTCGGCGTGGACATCGATCTCAGCGAGCCTGGCGTGTACAACGCCGCGGAAATCGCCGCGGCGATCAACCTGGTCCTATACATCTGCTCCGTTGGTGCCGATGTACTGCCGCCGGCGGAGCGATCAACGCGCCATCGCCAGTTCGATAGCAGCGGGAACCCGAAGCGACCGGATCTATGGGAGGTTGGCACACGTATCGGCGCGGCTCTCCGCCAGTATCAGGCCGCCGATCGCACCGACCACGCGCCAGCAGGGACACACGCCAGCCCGCGCCCGCACATCCGGCGAGCGCACTGGCACTCTTTCTGGACTGGTCCGATTGAAGGGGAGCGCACGATCCGGGTTAAATGGCTACCCCCCATCCCGGTTAACCTCGATGATCAGCCAATGCCTACCGTCATCCACAAAGCAAAATAAAAAATCCCCGGCTCCCGCCGGGGATTTCATTTACTTCAAACCGAGATGTTCGCTCAGCCTCATAAGTAGGCTTTTGATCTCCCTGACCTCGCTCAAAACGTCATTTCCTTCGCCCGGGTCTGGGTTCGGCCCGGGGCCGGGACCTGGCTCCGGCTCGACACCCCGCGGCGTGAATTTCAGCCAGTCGTAAAGTTTTTCCTTCGGTCCATTGAACAGGTTCAGATCCACCGGCGATGGTCCGTTCCCGCCCTGGATGCCCGGCAGGATGAACTTATCCCCGCTGAACTGCCAGAACGTCCAGCCATCCCAGCCCAGATAGGGCGGGTTTTGTGTCTGCCGTGGGGTTGCCTCGCCGGGAAACTGAATCCTCATAGTATCTGGAGGCAGATTCGCTTTGACCTGTGACCACGACGATAGCGTGACCTTGCCGACCGCATATGGATAATACGCCACCCACAGTCGCGAAAAATCTTTTAGGATTCCGGTCTGCTCCAGGCTGCGACAATAGGTCCAGATAAACCAGGAGCCGGTATAGAAGATCAGCGGATACTGGGGAAATTTAGCCGCGACCAGGTTGCAAAAGTATTTCGCCACCTCCAGTAGCCAGGTGTCGGTCATGACGTTCCCGCTCCAATCCTTGCTGATCTCGAAATCGATCGCGATTCCGTAAATCTTTTTGTTTGCCAACCCCTCCTTCAATGCCTGAAACTGCTCGTCGTTTTCGGGCGGGAGCCACTTTTTAGCGTCGCGCAATTTATCCAGCGATTGCAGCTTGTTGGCATAATAACCCGGGTCGACCGCGTGGTAAGCGAGCATCGGGATGTCGGCGTCGTATGCGCCCTGCACGTGCGACGCAAACAGCGGATCTTTCTCAGTGCCGCAGCTCGCCCGGGCAAACGCGAAGGATACCCCACCCTCTTTGACGACCGGCCAGTCGACTTTCGGCTGATATTTACTGACATCGATACCCAGTGCAAAATGGTTACGAAATGTGGACATTTTAACTCTCCTTCCAAAGCTCAACTATCGTATAAATTTCATCTCCGAAGTTCGATTCGACGCCATATCCGTTTATGCTCTGTGTCCGTTCACAACGATGTTGGACCTCAAGGTTTTTTTGCGCCGCGAGAGTGAACCGCCCGCGGATGAATGAACTCGTACTGTTATAGTTCGTCGAGTTAGAGAACTCCGATGTGCCGGTCAGTACCACAGCACTATCAGTTACGTTATATAACCGTGTCTGATGCCGGTGAACTGCAATCGCAGGGCAGCTTATTTCACAGCGATACGTACCTGCTGCTAGTGTGATCTGATTCGAGCTGATGCTTGCATAGTTCCCGGTATCATGCAACTCATCGGTTAGAGTTCGAGTTGACCAGGACCCAGAAGTGAACGTGCCTCCGGATGTATTCTGAGCTTTTTTGTCTACAATGCAAATGTATGCCGCGTAAAGCCCGTTTCCAGTTGGGCTCGCTGCCCATTCCGGTGCCGTTGCACCAGAGTTTATACGCAAAACCTGTCCCGCAGTTCCCTTGGCCAGCCTAGTCGGCGCACCCGATGCGCTGCCATAGATGATATCCCCCTGGGCGGTCATTGGGTTCGTCATGCCGGCCGCCGGATCGCAATCCTCCCAGGCCGCTCCGGTGTCGCGCTGAAATTTTTCGTTAGTCGTGTCAAAAAACAGCCTACCAGGCACGCCTGCTGCAGGTCGGGTTGCTGCGATTCCCCGCAGGATAAAATCTTCAAATTTTGCCATTTTTACGCCTCCACCCAACCAACGAC
>CAZVHV010000253.1:0-2763 GCA_964627025.1 uncultured Oscillospiraceae bacterium
GGCTTTTTTATTCTTTTTTTTATTTGATAACCTGAATCGGTTACCGGCCTGTTTCTCTTTGCTTTCTTGATACAAAGACCATAAAAATAAACAAAGACTGTCTTTACTTACATCCTTGTTCACAATACAAATAATAGCATACAATCAACAATAAAACAAGCTTTTTTGTGCCTGCAAAGTTTTTTGAAAAACTTTTCCACGGGCCTTGCCTCCTATGTGAATCGGGGTGCTCGCGAGCGGTATTCGAAAGCTTTATCCTGGTCGTGGCGGAGGCCGTTCCGGCTGCCTTGCGGCTGCGATCCGGTCCCCCAAAATACAATGGTCAGGCTTCTTGCGATAAAAAATCCTTGAGCAGCGCCAGGCACACCTCCTTGCGGTAAACCGCCGTGGAACGCTGGTCGTCGATGGGGGTGATGAGAGGATCGTACAACTTTGCGATATCCGCTTTCATTGCGCTGGCTTCCGCCGGGGTTTTGCCGATGAGAGCGGATTCGGTTTTGGGGCTGCGGACCACGGTGGCCGCGACCGATCCGAAAGCCATGGGGATGGCGGTGATCACGCCGCCTTCGATTCTTTTTAAGCCGGCGAAGGACACCTTGGAGATGGCGACGGCGCTGCGCGCCCCGACCTTTTTATAATAACTCTGGGTGAAATCCTGCTTGGGCAGGACGATGGACGTCAGGATTTCGTCCGGCGCGAGGTCGATTTTGCGCACGCCCCGGATGAAGGAGGCAAGCGGTATCTCGCGCGTTCCCCGGACGGATGCGAGCCGGACGCGCGCATCCAGCGCATAAAGAGGGGGAAGCGTATCGCCTGCGGGGGAGGCGTTGCAGATGTTGCCGCCCATTGTGCCCATATTGCGGATGGCGGGGGAGGCGACCTCGACGATGGCCTGCCGCAGGATGCCGGGGAGTTTTTTTGATTCCAGAAGCTCGGTATATGTGCAGCACGCCCCGAGTATAAGGGCATCCGGCGAATCAACGATCGCCATCAGTTCGGGGACCGCATTCAAAAACAGAAGCTGCGCGTCCTCGCGGCGGTTCACCATCCAGTCGGTGCCGCCCGCGTAAAGCGTGAGGGCCGGGTTCTCCGATTTCGCACGGAGCGCTTCTTCAAGTGTTTTAGGATTAAAAGAATTTACCATAATCCGTCGCCCTCCCTGCTGGCCGTCAGAATCGCGTCCACGATCATGTTGTAGCCCGTGCAGCGGCACAGGTTGCCGGAGATGGCTTCGCGGACCTCCTCTTCGGTGGGATGCGGGTTGCGGGATAGCAGCGCCTCCGCGGCCATGACCATGCCGGGGGTGCAAAACCCGCACTGTACCGCGCCCGCGCAGGCGAACGCACGCTCCAGGAGTTTGTATTTCTCGGTGTCCCGGAATCCTTCGATGGTGAGGACGTTCGCGCCCCGGATGCTGCCCGCGGCGACCAGGCAGGAATTTGCCAGCCTGCCGTTCAGAAGCACGCTGCAGGCGCCGCATTCGCCCTCGCCGCAGCCTTCCTTGGTGCCGGTGAGGCCGAGACGGTTCCGTATGATATCGAGAAGCCTTTCGGAAGGATCGCAGTCCAGTCTGACCGGCTTTCCGTTGAGTATGAATTCGATCATGCGGTTACCTCCATGATTTTTTCCGGAGTCAGGGGAATTTGGTGGAACTCGGCGCCCGAGGCGTTTTCCACCGCGGCCACATAGGCCGACGCCGCGCCCACCAGCGTGAGCTCGCCCGCGCCCTTTGCGCCGAAGGGACCGTTCTGGTAGGGATTATCCACCATACAGGTGTGGAAGTTGACGGTGTCCATGGCGGTGGGGATGATGTAGTCTGTCAGGCTGTTCTGGCGGACGGTCCCGCCAAAGCTTTCCATCTTTTCCATGGAGGCGTAGCCGATGCCCTGGAGCATGCCGCCTTCCATCTGGCCCTGCATCACCTTCTGGTCGATGGGCGTGCCCACGTCGAAGATGCCCCAGGCCCCGGTGATCCGCGTGGTGGCGAGCAGGGTATCCAGTTCGACCTCCACCACGTTGACGCCCCATGCGAAGGCCGTGTACGCGTCGCCCGAAAATGTCTCCAGGTTCCAGGGGATGAGGTCGGGATGAACGTAGTGTTCTTCAATGAGCTGCTCTTCGCCGCTTTTCCATTCGGCTTTGAGGCGCAGGGCCGCTTTTTCCAGCAGCCGGCCCACCACCTGGATGGAACGGGACGCCACGGTCGGCCCCGAGTTCGGGACCTTGCGGGTATCCGGGTTTTCGCAGATCACGTCTGTGAGGGGGCGTTCCAGCGCATGCGCGACGATCTTGGAGAAGGTGGTTTTAACGCCCTGGCCCATGTCGGTGGAACTGGCCAGGATCTCCACCTTGTCGTCCTCCCGTTTTAAGAGACGGACGACCGATTTGATGAGGTCGCGTTCCGCCGATCCGGTGAAGCCGCAGCCGTGCAGGAAGAGCGAAAGGCCGATCCCGCGGCGGTAGCGCCCGGTCTGGTTTTGGAATGCCTTGTGTTTTTTCGTATATTCGGAAAGCTGGTCCGCCTTTTCGATCATCTCTGTAAGCACGACGGGGTCGTGGTACTGGCCGCCGGTGGGGGTGGGATCGAACTGCTTTACAAGGTATTTTTGCCGGAAAGCGAGGGGCTCGATGCCCAGGCGGTCCGCCAGATGGTCCATATGGGTCTCGATGGCGAAGAAGCTCTGGGGCGCGCCGAACCCGCGGAACGCACCGGTGGGGATGGTGTTGGTGACCACCGCGCGGCCGTGCACCGACAGGTTCTTG
>CAZVHV010000254.1:0-2753 GCA_964627025.1 uncultured Oscillospiraceae bacterium
CAGCACCTCGGTGACCTTCACGGCCGGGGACAGGGTGGTCCTGCTGCTGCTCCTGGTCTCGACGTCGCCGGTGATGGTTACATTTTTTTCCATAGGAGCTTTTGAGACGGTGACCACGGTGACCTCCGCCGGCCGGGCGCTCTGATACTTCAGGTACAGCGCCCCTCCGGCCGAAAGGGCCGCGACAAGGAGGGCCGCCGCCAGGAGCTTCCCTTTCTTTGACTGGAACAAGGTGCGTTTCCACTTACTCATAACATTCTCCTCCGGCCGGTGTTGAAGCGGACTGGGCAGATTGCCTATATCTCTATTGTAATACAAGATGGGAATTAGTCAATTGGGAGAATCCGTTCGTTGACAAGCGGGGCGGTTCAAAATATAATCAAGGGAGAACGAAGCGAGGGAGGCGGACGCCGTGATCACCCTGACCAATGTTACCAAGACCTACCGGAACGGGGATGTGGAGACCCATGCCCTCAAGGACGTCAACCTGACCATCGGGGACGGGAAGTTCATCGTGATCCTCGGCCCGAGCGGGAGCGGCAAGAGCACCCTGCTGAACGTCATCAGCGGGCTGGACACCGTGACCTCGGGGCAGATCCTGTTCGGGGACACCGACCTCACCGCCCTCTCCGAGGAGGAGATGACCGAGTTCCGGCGGCGCCACCTCGGCTTCATCTTTCAGCAGTACAACCTGCTCCGCAACCTCACCGTCTACGAGAACGTCCAGATCGGCTCGGACATCGGGACGGACACGCTGGACATCGGCGAGCTGCTGCAGAAGGTCGGGCTGGAAAAGGCCCGCGACAAATATCCGCACCAGCTCTCGGGCGGCGAGCAGCAGCGGGTCTCCATCGCCCGCAGCCTGGCCAAAAACCCGGACATCATCTTCTGCGACGAGCCCACCGGCTCGCTGGACGAGGAAAATTCCAGAAAAGTGCTGCAGATGCTGCAGGAGCTGAACAACGAGTACAAAAAGACGGTGGTCCTCATCACCCACAACAACGGGATCGCCGCCATGGCCGATATCGTCATCCGGATGAATTCCGGCGTCATCACCGACGTCACCGAAAACGCCGTCAAGAAGAACGCCCGGGACATCCAGTGGGGTTAGGGGTTTGCCATGCTGCTGAAAAATGTCGTCAGGACCCTGCGGGAAAAGTGGATGCAGCTCATCGCCATCGGCATCATCATCGTCCTCAGCTCGTGCACCTACACCATGATGTTCTACGGCCTGAGCGGCATCGACCGGCCGACGGCCGACTATCTCGAGCAGTACAACCAGGAGGATTTTTCGGTCGAGATGCTCAACGTGCTGACCGAGGAGGAGGCGGGCTACCCGCTGGTGGCCGGCCTGATCGCCAGGAACTTCTATTCCCTGCGCGACATCAAGCAGGCCGAGCCGTCGACCTTCCGCGAGCTGATGGACAACCGCATCCGGGCGTTTGAAAAGGCCTATCCGGAGACCGAAGTCGAGCTGCGGGAATACAAGAACACGGAGTATCCCTTCCAGGGGAAGACCCACAAGGCCATCCTCCTCAAGGACGCCAAAACGATCAACCTCTCCTGCCTGGAGGAGGGCGCGAAGCCCGCCCGGGACAACGAGATCGCCATCAGCCGGATCTACGCGCAGAAAAACGGCATCCGGATCGGCGACCCGCTCGTCATCAAGGGGACGCAGTACAAAGTGAGCGGGTTCGTGCTCTTCCCGGACTACACCCTGCCCATGTTCGACGACACCTTTAATCTGGACACGGGGCTGCAGACCCTGATCCTGATGACCGACAACGCGTACGAGCGCTTCGACGCCGACGAGAGCTTCCGGCTCTCCGGCGCGGAGCTGACCGGCCAGCCGATCGACACCGCCTTCGACCGCCAGGCGCTGCCCTTCGTCGCCCAGATCATCGCGACGAGCAGCAGCATGCGCAGCGGCGCCATCTACGACGAGCTGACTCAGGGGAAGGTGATGGCGCTGGGGCTGAGCATCTTCATCGCCTCCATCGCCGTCATCATCGTCTCGCTGCTCATCTATAACCTGCTCCACGCCGAGCGGGGGCAGATCGGCATTCTGAAGGCGCTGGGCTACCGCAGGAGCGAGATCGCTCTGCCCTATTTCCTGAGCATGCTTTTCGTCGCCTTTTTCATGCTGATCGTGGGCTACGCCGTCGGCTACCGGGCCGCCGAGCCGCTGAAGGCCATGTACCTCGACTTTTACCTGCTGCCCTCGGTCAGGATCGGGCAGAGCGTCACGGTCTTCGCCACGGCCATCTTCGTACCCCTCTTTTTCTTCGCGGCGGTCACCTGGTCGATCATCAACCGGATGCTGCGGGAAGGCCCGCTGGAGCTGCTCAAGCCGCACGAGAGCCGGGCCATCAACCGCCTGAGCCGGTGGGTCAGCCGCCTCCTGGTGCACGCCAGGGGCAGCACCAAGTTCAAATACCTGCACGCCGTGCGCAGCACGGGCACCTTTTTCCTCTTCTTCATCAGCATCATGTTCTCCACCATCCTCATCACCTTCTCCTTCATGACCAACGGGATGATGGAGCGGATGACCATCGATTATCTCGGCAAGGTGGATTATCAGTACGAGTCCTACGCCGACTTCACCGAGCGGGTCCCCGAGCCGGGCCCGGGCGAGGAGAAATTCCTGGTCTATCCCTACGCCTCCCTCGACGGCGAGATCGTCACCCTCCAGGGCCTCTCCCCCCGCAACAACCTCTACCGGCTCTATGACGAGACCGGGCGGGACCTGACCG
>CAZVHV010000255.1:0-2739 GCA_964627025.1 uncultured Oscillospiraceae bacterium
ACCGGGAGGCGTTCGAGCGCGCGGTGCTCTTCGACCTGTTGAGCGAGAGGGGAATCAAAGAAGGGCGGGCCGCGAAGCTGGCGGCGTTTGCCATGGAACTGAAAAAGAACGCGGGCAGCTTTGACCCCGAGCTTGCTCTGGCCGGGTTGCTGGAGGTGAGCCGGGATGATGATTGAATCCGTAAGGCTTAAAAACATCAAGAGCTTTTCCGCGGCGGAGATCGCCTTCAAGAGCGGGGTCAACTTCATCAAGGGCGCGAACGGCACCGGGAAGACCACGCTGATTGAGGCCGTGGGGTTCGCGCTGTTCAACGTGACGTCCACCGGGTTCGCGGGCGGCATCCATTCCTACCTGCTGCGCGAAGGCGAGCGGGAAGGGGAGGTATGCGTCCGGTTTTCCGCGAACGGGTCTTCCTACGAGGTGCTGCGCACGGTGAGCGCCGAGGCGTCCCGCCGCAAGTGGGTCATTTCCTGCGACGGTGAACCGGCGGCGGGTCTGCTGACCGACCGGGACAAGGTCGCGTTTCTGCAGGACGCCATGGGCATCCCGCCCGAGCAGAAACCGGATAAGCTGTTCACCGACATGATCGGCGTCCGGCAGGGGCAGTTCAAGGCGCCGTTCGAATACGCGCGGCAGAACCGGTTGGCGTATTTCAACGAGATATTCGGGGTAGCGGATTTCAACCGCGCGCGGGAGAACATGGCCGCGCTGCGGAAAAGCATACAGACGAAAAGGGCCGAACTGAAAAACCTTTCGGCCGCGCTCGCGGAGACGGTGAAGCAGCTTGGGCCAAAGAAGGAGGAGATGGAGCGCCTGAAGGCCGGCGTGGCCGGCATGGAGGAGGCGTTTTTTAGGCTGGAGGGGCAGCGCAAAATGGCGCAGGAAGTTTGCGATCTTGCGCGGGAGCTGGAAACTCTGGAGGAAAAAATTTCCCTGATGCGTGAGAACGGCGAAAAAAGAATCCGGGAGTCCGAAGAAAAGGTCCGGACGTTGAACGCCGAGTTTTCGGCTTTGCAAAAGGAAAAAACGGCCGCCGAAAACGAACTCGAGGCGTTCGGCGGGACGCAGATTTTGCTGGAGGAAGCGAAGGCGGCGCTGGCGGCGGTACGCAGGGACGCCGCGGGGGTGACCGATTATTTGCGGGGGACGGCAGAAAAAATTGCATATGAGCGTGAAAGTGTGATAAAATCACTGGAGGAAGCAAAAGCCGAGGCCGGGAAACTGGAAAACGGCCTGTGCCCCTACTTTGGAGAAACCTGCGAAAAGATGCAGGGCAAGCAGTTCAAGACCCGCGTGGAACCCCTGGAAGAAGAACTGAAAAAAACGGAAGAACGATTTGCCGCCGCGCTCGTGCGGCCCCGGAAGATGCAATGGGAAGCGCACGTCCGCGCGTATGAAGAGGCGGCCAATACCATAAGCGTGGAACTGGGCGCGGAGGAAATTGAGACGGACGGGGCCTTGCGGGCGTTCCGGACGTTCTGCTGCGCCGCGGAAGAAACGGACGCGTTATATGCCGCGTTGGGAACCCTGGAGGGGGACGTCCGGGAAGAGGCCGGGGCGTTTGAGCGGCACTATGAACGGCTTGCCGCGCGGGCCGGAGAAAAAAGCCGCGAGCTGGCCGCAAGGAGCGCCGCCGCCGGGAAAGCCTCCGAAGGCGCGCGTGGAAGGCTGGACGAGGCAGAAGCGAGGCTTAAGGCCGTGCGGGACGAGATGACGGCCGCAAAGCAAAGCGAGATCCGGCGGGACGAGATCAGGAAAATACTGGGAAGCGGCGCGCCGGACGCGCAGCAGGCCCAGGACGAGCTGCTGCGCCTGAGCGGCGAAGCCGCCCGGGCGGAGGAGCAGATCCGGCTCGGCAGGAAAACAATGGAATCCCTTGCGCGGGACATCGAAGCGATGGAGGAGACCCGCCGGAAGATAGAGGAGCAGGAGCGGCAGGAGAAGGAACTCGCGCGCGCATCGGCCGAGGCCGAACTTTTGGCAGACCTGTTGCGGCAGGCGGGCGGCCGGGTGGCCGAGCTGTACACCAGGCGGATATCCGCATTTGCGGCGAAGATGTACGCCCAGGTGGCGGAGGACGGCGCGGTCCTGCGGTTTGATACGGAATATGACGCCAAACTGGCGGATATATATAAAGGGAAGGAACGGATCAGGAGCTTCAACCAGCTTTCGGGCGGGCAGAGGATGATCGCCGCGCTGTGCGTGCGCATCGCCATGCTCACCTGTTTTGCGGGGTTGCCTATCGCGTTTTTTGATGAACCGACCGAAAATATCGACGCGGAGAAAAAGCAGAACCTCGCGCAGAATTTAAGAAGCAATCTGGGCGGATTTACGCAGATATTCATCATCAGCCACGACGACGCTTTCGACAGATTGACGGAAAATGTGATCTATTTGGAAGAAACCAGGGAGGGCTCGGTATCCGGCGCTCTTTAAGGCTAGGAGGATAAGCGATTGAAACTGAAGAAGGTAATTTATCTGTGTTTTGCGGTCGCGATCGCCACCTGCGTGGCGACGGCAACGTTTACTTATTATTACGTTACCGAAAAAAACAGCGGCGGAGAAGTGCGGCTGAGCGATGAGGATTACAACGCCATCAAGCAGTTTTTGGATGTAGGCGACCTGCAGAAACTGATCAACGAATATTATTATGAAAGCGTGGATACGCAGACGCTGGTGAACGGCGCTCTGAAGGGAATGGTGGCGGCGCTGGACGATCCGTATTCCACGTATTATACC
>CAZVHV010000256.1:0-2734 GCA_964627025.1 uncultured Oscillospiraceae bacterium
CCATGAGAAGGATGGATTCAGCACAGCCCGCTCCTGTTTCGGAGGGGATCTCCGGGGAAAACGGAGCCGCGGGGAAACAGGATCACGGGGAGACTACGAATACGGAGACGGATCGTGACAGGCAATAGACTTGGGCGCCGCGACGCAGACGTTCAGAGCATACAGAAAAACAAGAGCAAATGCCCGCTGTTCATCGCATTCATCGCTGTGGCATGCACCGTTCTGGCAGGACTGGGGGACTGGAAGGTTCTCAACAATGCCTACGGAGGATTGCCAAAGGCAGTTGCGCTGGGAACTATCGTCTGCGCTTTTCTGTATTTTCTTGTTACCGCTGATTTCGCAAAGCTGAAAAAGGCGACAGGCTATTTCCCCATATTTCTGCTTTTGATCGGCATTTACATCCTCATCAGCATGTTTATATGGGTCACGGATTTCTCCCGGACAACCTCCATCAGCCGGGCAGGACAGAAGATCCTGTTTCAGTTGATCACGATCGTTTATGCCGTCTTCATGTGCTATCTCTTTGAGGAAAAAGCGGTCCATTATCTGTTTTTCAGCATGTGCGCGGCAAACACAGGCATCATGCTGCTGGAGATGCCCAAGTACGGAATTGCGGAGAGCATTGCTTCCGTAGTGAGATGCATCGTCACCTTCGGAGAAGCGGAAGGGTTTGTGCGCGCGCTGGAAATACACGACATCACCTTCCTGTTCGGGCATTTTTTCATCTACTATATGATGTTTGCGCCGAAGGACACGAAGGGGGAAAAACGGTTAAGGCGCTGCGGCGTGCTTCTATCGCTCTTTTTCATGCTGGTGGGCTTGAAGCGCAGCACGCTCCCGGCCGTTATTTTCGTGTGTATCTATGTGAAGCTGGTTCGTCTGGCCCGGAAACCGCAGAAGTTGGTCAGGGCTACAGGGATCATTCTGTTTCTGTTTTTTTACCTGTATCTTTACCTCACGCGATCCGGCATCCTGGTATCGTTCCTGGAATCGCTCGGGGTCGACATGATGGGGCGCGATGTCCTGTGGAGCCTTCCGAACGACTATTACAGCCTCTCCCCCCTTTGGAAGGGACTGGGCTTTGAAAGCGTCACAGACCTGGTGAATATGTGGTATCGGGAGGGACTCATCAACCGCGCCTATCCGCTGCACAACGACATCCTGAGGATCTTTATTGAGCTTGGTGCGCTTGGTTTCACCCTTTGGGCGGGCATCAATTACATTTTGTATCCGGGTTACTGGATGAAGAAGCACAGTACGGAAACCGGCCTGCTGTATATGGCGATTCTGGCCTATATGACGGTGACCTATCTGACGGACAACACCGCGTTCTATTTTTGGTGTTGCATCGGCCTGAGGCTGATTCCCATGAGCTACAGTTATCGGGTCCTGAAAACCGATACGCCAGGACTATGGAAGGCCCCGACGCCGGAGGAATCCGCCAATGAAATCTGGATGATCGAACGGGAGAGGGAGGCGAAAAACGTTGAATAAACTGAAACGCTTGACGGTCTATCTGAAGAATGCGTTTCTCCTTGCCATTCTCCTGCCGGTTTCCCTGGTCTTGAGGAAAGCGAACAAAACGTACCGTCACCTCTGGCTGGTGATGGAGCGCGGTTTTGACGCCCGGGATAATGCGTACTGGTTTTTCCGTTATTTGCGGGAGCAGCAGCCGCAGATCAACGCCTGCTATGTCATTGATCCGGAAAGTCCCGATTGCCCGAAGGTTGCGCAGCTTGGTCGGACCGTCAAATGGAGATCGCTCCGGCACTATCTCATGTACCTGGCCGCTGATTATCTGATCAGCACCCACGTGCAGCCGTGTGCCCCTGATCTCATGGCCTACTATCATTTGCGTCAGATCGGCATCCATCCGCGAGGCAGGGAGATTTTTCTGCAGCACGGGATCATCAAGGATGAGATGATGTGGATGCGGTATCCGCGTCTGAAGGTGGATTTTTTCGCCAGCGGCGGAAAGATGGAATATGATTACCTGGTTTCCGAATTCGGGTTTCCGGAGGGGGTCATTCAGTACACGGGCCTGTGCCGCTTAGACAACCTCATCCGGGGAAGTGCGCAGTCGGGCGAGATCCTGGTGATGCCGACCTGGCGCGGCTCGGACTATCCTCAGGGAGATCGCTTCCCGGAAACGGCTTTTTATCGGCACTTTCAGTCCCTCCTGGACAATCCGCGCCTGATCCGCTTCCTTGAGGAGCGGGATCTCAAGCTGGTTTTTTATCCACACATCGAACTGCAGAAAGAGCTGGACAAATTCAGCGCACGCTCTGAGCGGATCATTCTGGCAAGCTGGCGGGACTATGATGTCCAGTCGCTGCTGATGCGCTGCAATGTGTTGATTACCGATTATTCCAGCGTGTTTTTCGACGCGGGCTACATGGAAAAGCCGGTGATTTATTATCAGTTTGATCTGGAGGAATTCCGGAAATACCATTATCAGGAAGGGTATTTTTCCTATGAGCAGCACGGCTTCGGGCCTGTGGTCCAGACAGAGGAAGCGCTGCTGGACGCCCTGAATGAATGCGCGGAAAATGATTTCCGGATGCAAAGGGAATACCGTGACCGCTTGGATGCCTTTTACCCGGTTCGGGATGCGCTGAACTGTGAGCGGACATACCGGATTCTTCAGCGAATGAACGAGCGCAAAAGTGCGGAATGACAAAGGGAACAGGAGGAACCGAAGACATGCTACGTGTGCTTCATTCCGTCAGCAATA
>CAZVHV010000257.1:0-2729 GCA_964627025.1 uncultured Oscillospiraceae bacterium
GAGAGACGTGCACAAAGCGTTTGATGAAAAAATGCATAAGACCGTGGAAGTGATCAAGTCCGACTTTGCCGGCGTTCGCGCGGGACGTGCCAACGCCTCGGTGCTGGATAAGATCACCGTGGATTATTACGGCACCGCCACCGCTCTGCAGCAGGTGGCCGCCATCTCGTCTCCCGATCCCCGTGCTCTGGTCGTTCAGCCCTGGGACGCCACCCTTTTAAAGCCGATCGAAAAAGCCATCCAGTCTTCCGACCTTGGCATCAATCCTCAGAATGACGGAAAAGTCATCCGGCTCATGTTCCCGCAGCTGACGGAGGAGCGCCGCAAGGAACTCTCCAAGCAGGTGAAAAAGTACGCGGAGAGCGGCAAGATCGCCATCCGGAACATCCGGCGCGACGCGGTCGAGAAATACAAGGAATTGAAAAAGAAGTCCGAGATCACGGAGGATGATTTCAAAACCTATGAAAAAGAAATGCAGGAGCTGACCGACAAGCGCTGCAAGGAGATCGACGACCTGACCGCGAAAAAAGAAGCCGAGCTGATGGTGGTATAATTAACTGAGAAACGCATCCTCCAATATAACCCGTACCGCGTGTTATGTTGGAGGATGAGTCATGCAATTGCGAGGAATGGTTTTATGAGTTTTTTCAAGACGTCCAAAAATGCGGAGGAGGCGGTGGATTTTACCCGGCTGCCGAAGCATGTGGCCATTATCATGGACGGGAACGGACGTTGGGCACAGAAACGGGGCATGCCGCGGGCACTCGGACACGCTGCCGGCGCGGAAACCTTTCGCAGTATCGCAACCTACTGCAAGGAGATCGGGCTGGAATATCTGACCGTATACGCCTTCTCCACGGAAAACTGGAAGCGCCCGGCCGAGGAAGTTTCTTCCATTATGGGGCTGCTGAAAAAGTATCTGCTGGAAGCGATCGCCCGCATGGAGCGCGACCGGGTAAAGCTCTGCTTTTTCGGTGATCTGACGCCATTGCCCGAAGAACTGCGGACGCTGTGCAGCAAAACCGCCGAGATCTCCAGCCGCTATGAAGGGGTGCAGGTCAACGTCTGCCTGAACTACGGCGGGCGGGACGAACTGCTCCGGGCGGCGATGGCCTATGCAAGGGACTGTGCCGAAGGTAAGGCAGACCCCGATCATTTGACAGAGGCTGCGTTCAGTGACTATCTTTTTTCCAGGGGCGTACCCGATCCGGACCTCGTGATCCGGCCCAGCGGAGAAGTGCGCATTTCCAATTTCCTGCTGTGGCAGTCGGCTTATGCCGAATATTATTTTACCGATGTGCTGTGGCCGGATTTTGACAAGAAGGAACTGCACCGGGCACTGGCGACCTATCAGCGCCGATCCCGCCGGTTTGGAGGTGTTTGACCCAGTGGGCAAACGTATTATGGTGGCGGTGATTTTTATTCCGCTGCTTTTTGTGATTTTTTATGTCCTGCCGCCTATTGCCGTCCCTGTTATGGTCTGCGTTCTCTCGGCGGTCGCAGTGCATGAGGTGCTGTGGTCCACCGGCTTTGTGAAGAATCCGCGCATTTCCGGCGTCTCAATCCTGATGGCCGGCCTGATCCCGTTCTGGGTCTTTTTCGGCGAGAGCTTCCTTCCGGCTTTGGCCGGCCTGCTCATCTATACCGTTTTGCTGTTCCTGGAAGCGATATCGAGCCATTAAACCTTGACCACGGAAAAAATGGGCGGGGCCTTCTTCTTTGCCCTTATTATCCCTTATTTTCTCTCCTCCTTCATCCGCCTCCGGGGGCTGCCGCTGGGAGATTTCGCCGTTCTGCTGCCGCTGGTCTCCGCCTTTACCAGCGACGCTTTTGCGCTTTTTGCAGGCATGGCCTTTGGCAAGCGGAAGCTCGCCCCGAGTCTTTCTCCCAAAAAAACGGTGGAAGGCGCCATCGGTGGTTTCTTTGGCGCGATCGTGTCTACTGTGGTCTACGGACTGTTGATGCACCTTGTTTTTAAAATCAATGTAAGCTATTTTGCCCTTGCGATTTACGGCGCGCTTGGCAGCCTGATCTCCCAGCTGGGCGATCTCTCCTTCTCCTACATCAAGCGGCAGTATGACATCAAGGACTACGGCAACATATTTCCCGGGCACGGCGGCGTACTGGACCGTTTCGACAGCGTGATCTTCTGCGCCCCGCTCACCGAACTGCTGCTCCGTGTCATGCCCGCTTTCTGGAGGTGACGCCATGACGAACGGCATTTCCATTCTCGGCTCCACGGGCTCCATCGGGAAGCAGACGCTGGAGGTCGCAGCGGCGCTTGGGATCAGGGTGTCCGCCATCACCGCGAAGAGCAATACGGGCCTGCTGGAGCAGCAGGCCCGGCGGTACAGGCCGGCTCTGGTCGCGGTGGCGGACGCGGCGTCGGCCGCCGATTTGAAAGTACGCCTTTCCGACCTGAGCGTTCGTGTAGTCGCCGGGGAAGAGGGGATTGCCGAGGCCGCCGCGCTGCCGCAGGCGGATACCGTCGTGACTGCTTTGGTGGGCATCGCGGGACTGCGTCCGACCCTTGCCGCCATCGATGCCGGCAAGCGGATCGCGCTGGCCAACAAGGAGACGCTGGTGTGCGCCGGCCGATTGGTCATGGAGCGTGCGCGGGCAAAGGGCGCGGAGATCCTTCCGGTGGATTCCGAACATTCCGCCATCTTTCAGTGTCTGCAGGGAAACCGGAACAGGGGAGAAGTAAAGCGCCTGATCCTCACCGCTTC
>CAZVHV010000258.1:0-2702 GCA_964627025.1 uncultured Oscillospiraceae bacterium
TGGATCACTGCCGTTACGCCAAGCCCGAGCAGAAATCCCCGCATGGGACTGGCGGTCAGCTGCGCGAGGATGGCCTTCATCCGCCCGCCGGCGCGTTTTTCCAATCCCTCTCCCATAATGCTCATGCCGTACAGGAACATGGCCAAGCCGCCCAGCAGCGTAAAGACGTTGAAAATAGTCATATGAATACCCCTTCTGATACATGCGCATCTTATTATTTATAATAAGTGCAATACGTAAAAACCAGTTTAACATCATGTAAAATCTGTGTAAAGTGCCTTGTCCCAAGCTCTGCGCCCGGTCTACCGCCGCAAACCCTTTCCGCCCCGAAAAAATCCCGCAGGACAACTTCCAAATGAAACCAGTATCGGAATCTGCATAGGCAAAAGAATCCTGCGGATACTAAGCGCGTGGCAAAAACAACCGCAGGAGGAATGGAAAAGATGAAAGCAACCGGCATTGTGCGCCGCATTGACGATCTGGGTCGTGTTGTCATTCCGAAGGAGATTCGCCGCACCATGCGCATCAGAGAGGGCGATCCGCTGGAAATTTACACAGACAAGGACGGCGGCGTTATTTTTAAAAAATATTCTCTGATGGGCGGTCTCGGGGATTTTTCCGCGCAGCTCTGCGAGTCTCTCAATAAAACGACCGGTCATATCTGTGTTATCACTGACCGGGACTCCTGCATTGCCGTGGCCGGCGCTCCCAAACGCGATCTTTCGGACAGGCAGATATCCGCCGAGGTGGAGGGGCTGATGGAACGCAGGCAGTTCTATCAGTACCGGGAAGGGTCGGCACTGCTGCCCGTCTGCGAGAACGGCGAAAAATATTCGGTGGCGATTGCCGCTCCCGTCCTCTCGGAAGGGGATGTGCTCGGCTGTGTCCTTTTCGCCTTTTCCGGCGCAGAAGCGCCGGTCGGGGAATCGGAGTCCAAGCTGGCACAGTGCATCGCCGGTTTTCTCGGCAAGCATATGGAATCCTGAATCTGCATCGGCTGCGGGAATTTCGTCTGAGAACGGCGTTCCCGCAGCTTTCATTTTTCTTAAAACCGAGTATAAATGCCCGTTTCGTTTTCCATAATAAGCCCGGGGTGATGATTATGACTTTATCACAAAAAGAAACCACTCTGCTGCAGGATCTGAAATCCCAGGAACAGCTTTGTATCGACAAATATACAAAATATTCCGCAGATGCCTGCAACGGACAGCTCAAAAGCATTCTTTCGCAGATCGGCCAGATCGAGCAGCAGCACCTTCAGACCCTGAACCAGATCGCAGGCGGGACGGTGCCGCAGATGGGCGGCGGAAGCCTGTCACAGCCTCCGTCCTCCTATGTGCAGAGCGGCAACTACTCGGAAGCCGACAGGCAGAAGGACAAATTTATCTGCTCCGATCTGCTCGCAGGCGAAAAGCACGTTTCCTCGCTGTATGACACCTGTATTTTTGAGTTCAAGGATACGGGAGTCCGGGACGCGCTGAACCACATCCAGAAGGAAGAGCAGAAGCACGGGGAACAGATCTACAACTTCATGTCGCAGAACGGAATGTACAGCTGAGCCGTCCGCCTCAAAAATCGCAGCCCGAAACACGGGCTGCGATTTTTGAATGCACGCCTCCCCTCCCGCCGCATAGGTTGCTCATAGAGGAGGAATGCCACATGAACGATCACTATAAATTTGAAAACACGCCCCTGCCCTACGCCTATGATGCCCTTGAGCCGTACCTCGACGCGAGGACCATGGAGCTGCACCACGACAAACACCTGCAGGCCTACACGGATCATCTGAATCTGACCTTATCGGACCAGCCCAGGCTGCAGCGGCTTTCCCTGGAGCAGCTTATTCGGATCGCCCCCGCGCTGCCCGAACGGCCGCGGATTCCCATCCAGCGAAATGCGGGAGGCGTTTATAACCATCGTTTTTTCTTTTCCGGCATGCAGAGCCCGCGTCCCGCCTCCCCTTCCGGCGCGCTGCTGTCTGCCCTGAACAAAGCCTATGGGAGCCCGGAGGCCTTCCAGGCCGCCTTCAAAGCCGCGGCGCTTGCCGTGTTCGGTTCCGGCTACGCCTGGCTGGCAGCCGACAGATGCGGCCGGCTGAAAATCGTGCAGACCGCCAACCAGGATACGCCGCTCACCGCGCACCTCTGCCCGATCCTGAATCTTGACGTCTGGGAGCATGCCTATTACCTCAAGTATCAGAACCGGCGCTCCGACTACATCGACGCCTGGTTTTCTCTGATCAACTGGGACCGGGCCGAGGAAAATTTTGCATACTTGCCTATCTTTTTCCGCTGATACATTATATAATAAATTGTCCAACACCAACGTCTGTTTTTATCAATAAGGAGGAATGAACATGCGGAAAAAACTGATTGCCATCCCACTGGTCCTTTGTCTGATCTTCTCCCTGTTCGGCACCGCTCTGGCGGCAGACCCCTCCGATGAGATCGTCGTCCTCTATACCAACGACGTGCACTGCGGCGTGGACGACGGAATCGGCTATGCGGGTCTTGCCGCCTACAAGGCGGAAATGGAGGCCGCCTACGGCGCGGACGACGTGACCCTGGTGGACGCGGGCGACGCCGTGCAGGGCACCGCCCTGGGCACCCTGTCACAGGGTGAATATCCGGTCGAGATCATGAACGAGGTCGGATATGATGTCGTTACCCCCGGCAACCACGAATTCGATTACGGGATCGACC
>CAZVHV010000259.1:0-2675 GCA_964627025.1 uncultured Oscillospiraceae bacterium
CATAAAAATCATAGAGCAGGGTCATTCGATAGGCCTGATTCTTCAAAACGACGCCTCCTCCGTTCCTTCTGTAAAGTCGAATAACTTTACAACGAGAATTATCATACCGTATTTTGTGCCGCTTGTCAATACTGTCTCAGAATATTCCCGTTATCCCCCGGAAAAACTGACTGGAGACACGAGCCAAGGCCGGCTGAGACAGCCGGCTGCGTTAAATTGGGCATAATAGCGCCAGAGGAGGCGACAGCATGGAACAACTGGCGGAGATCTTCATGGATGACGATCATCTTGCCCGCTTCGGTGAAAATACTGCCCGCGCCCTGCTTCCCGCGGGTACTGTAAACGGGCGGCAGATCAGTCATGCCGTTCGAATTCAGCTTTCCGTGATTTCGGCCGCGCACGCCAGACTCAACAGGGCTGACGGGAGTTCACAGCCGGTGCAGTGGCTGCTGGACAACTGGTATCTCGTCCAGCGGGAGGGCGCGGATACCGCGGCCGCGTTCCGACGGACCGGCCGTCTGCGCGCCGTCCGGCGCGGCAGAGGACGGCGCCCCTTTATCACCGAGCTTTCCAAGGCTGTCGTCCAGGCGACTGCAAACAATTTCACGGTACACCGCTTAAAGATTTTTCTCACCCATGCCAGGGCAGGGCGCCCGCTGACCGAACAGGAGATTTCTCTGCTGATCCCCGCCCTCAAGCTGGCGCTGCTGGAGCGGCTCGCCGTGCTCTGCCCGGAACTGGAAGGGCTGCGGGCGGAAAAAGGAACGGAAAAGGAAACCCGTCTTGCGAGGATCATGGAAACGATTTTCCGTACCGTGCGCCTGCTCAATTCCACTGATTTTACCGCCCTGCTCGAGGGGGTCAGCGAAGTGGAGACGGCTTTGCTCCGCGATCCCTCCGGCGTTTATCCGAAGATGGATGAGGATACCCGACGCCGTTATCGTCAGGCGGTCTGCAGACTGGCAAAGGAACATGCCATCAGTGAAGCGGAGGCGGCGGAGCGCATTTTGACCCTGTCCGGTCAATCCAGCGGCGACGCCCGCCATGTAGGGTGGTTCATCTTTCGGCAGCCGCTGGGTGAGAAGCCGCGGCTCCGCTCCGGCGCAGGTTATTTATGCGCCATCGTGCTTCCCACTCTCGCCATTTCACTGTTCCTCGGCTTTGCGCTTCACAGTGTGGTGGCGACCCTGCTGCTGCTGCTTCCGGTATCCGACATCGTGAAAAACTGCCTTGATTTCCTGATCGTGCATCTAGTGCCGCCCCGCTACGTCCACCGTCTGGCACTGAAGGAGGGGGTTCCTCCTGATGGGCGTACGCTGTGCGTCATCACCGCTCTTCTGACAGACGAGGACAGCGGCTCGCAACTCGCCGGGCAGCTGGAACGATACCGTCTGGCAAACCGGGACAGCGGGCCGAACCTTATCTTCGGCGTGCTTGCGGATCTCCCTGACAGCGCCGCGCCAATGGGAAGCAAAGGCAGGAAGGCCGTGGAGGCCGCCAGAGCCGCCATCGGCGGGCTCAACCGGAAATACGGCGGCGGCTTTTACCTCTTTTTCCGCGCACCGGTGTTTCACACGCCGGATGAGAGGTACATGGGCTGGGAACGAAAACGCGGCGCCCTGATCGAGCTGGTGCGGCTTCTGAAAGGCCGCCGCAGCGGAGTCAGGATCGAGAGCGGAGACCCGAAACAGTTAAAAGGAATCGTGTTTGTGATCACACTGGACTCCGACACGGTGCTCAATGTGGGAGCCGCCCGCGAGCTGGTCGGGGCGATGCTTCATCCGCTCAACCGTCCCCAGGTCGACGAACGGCGCGGCGTCGTTCTGTCGGGGCATGGCATCCTGCAGCCCCGGGGCGCGGTAGAGCTGGAAGCCGCGAACCGCTCTCAGTTTTCCCGCATCTACGCCGGGCAGGGCGGGGTGGACCCCTATGGCAGCGCCGCCAGCGACGTTTACCATGACCTTTTCGATCAGGGGATCTATACCGGCAAAGGAATTTTCGATGTGAACGCCTTCTTCACCTGCGTGGACCGGCGGTTTCCGCAGAACACCATCCTCTCCCATGATTTGCTGGAAGGGGCCTGCCTGCATGCCGGACTGCTGGGGGACGTGGAGCTCACCGACAGCTATCCGTACAAGGTGACGGCGTATTTTGCCCGCCTGCATCGCTGGGTGCGTGGGGATTGGCAGCTGCTCCCCTGGCTGGGGAAGACCGTAAGGAACGAGATGGGGGAGAAGGTGGCCAACCCCATCGGGCTTGTTTCCAAATGGAATGTTTTTGACAACCTCCGCCGGAGCCTCTCGCCTATCTCCACCCTGCTCGCGCTGCTGCTTGGAATGTGCTTTTCGGGTGCGGTATTTGCGGCCGCCGCCACCGCGGCTGTCCTGTCCGCCGCTTCCAACCTGCTGCTGTCCGGAGCGGAGCTGGCTTTCCGTGGCGGGCGCGGGCTGCGCAGCCGGTACCATTCCACCATTATCGCAGGGTTCGGCGGTGTTATCCTCCAGACACTGGTACAGCTTTTGCTGCTGCCCTGTCAGGCGTGGACCTGCGCGTCCGCCATCATCATATCCCTGTGGCGCCAGGCGGTAACACACCGCGGCCTGCTCGACTGGGTCACGGCGGCCGACGCGGAGCAGCGGCTGGGAAGCGGCATCCGCGGCAATTACAGAAGGCTC
>CAZVHV010000260.1:0-2668 GCA_964627025.1 uncultured Oscillospiraceae bacterium
ACTACCGTTCGGCTGGTGGCCGATTCCTCCAGCCTTTTCCGCTGTGCCAGCTCGAGTTTATCCCATATTGGAAAGTACTGTCCGATCGTGCTCATCTGATATCCTCCGGTCTGTGGCATCTGCCGCTTCATAACGTTATTATAATGTATTTTCAGCCAGTGTCAACCGGACGGCAGACTAAGGCGAGGGGGCAGCCCGTCCCGGCCGCTCCCCTCGCCTGTCATTTGATCAGATAAACAGATTTACGTTGGATTCCTCAGCATCGCCCAGCATCGCCCCAACGCCGCCGAGCTCGACACCGTCGATCAGCTCTTCCTCCCGAATCCCCATCGCGTCCATGCTCATGGTGCAGGCCACGAGCTTTACGCCGGCCTTCATGGCCTTCTTGATCAGGTCCTCCAGCGAGTCGATGTTCTTGTCGTTCATGACCTTCCGCATCATGGCGGTGCCCATGCCGCCCATGTTCAACTTGGAAAGCTTCAGCTTTTCCGGACCTCTCGGCATCATCGCGCCGAACATATTTTCCACCAGAGATTTTTTCACCTGCTGCTTCTGCGGCTTCCGCAGCACATTGAGTCCCCAGAAGGTGAAGAACATGGTGACCGGCCGGCCCATGGCCGCCGCGCCGTTGGCGATAATGAAGGATGCCAGCACCTTATCCAGATCACCGGAAAATACGATAATGGTCTTTCCGTCGTTTCCAGATGCGGCGGGGATGCAGGAAGCGGGGCCCGCCCCTCCCTTTTTCACCTGTGCCACATAGTCGCTGCCGCGCCGCTCGGTCTCAAGCAGGCAGTTGCCCGTCCTGCGGCACCACGCGCCGATATCGCGGACGAATCCCGGGTCAGAGGCAAGCACCTCCATCACTTCGCCGTCCTTCATGTCCTTCATGGCCTCGAATACTTTCATGATCGGGCCGGGGCACTGCATCCCGCTGCAGTCCAGACGCATCGCGGCAACAGGCAGATTCTGCACCTTCTGCTGTCCGTTGTCCAGAATCGTCTTTCTGTTGATGGGATCGATCTCCGCATCTTTGTAGTGGGTGGAGCGGTAGAACATCATGCCGCCGGGATAGACCCTGACGTTCCGGAAACCATGCCCCGTCAGGATGCGCGCCGCGTTGTAGGCCCGGACGCCGATTGCACAGAAGGTGATGATCTCCTTGTCCTTGTCAAGCTCGGAGAGTCGGTGCCGAAGCTGCCCCAGCGGAATGTGCTGCGCACCCGGCAGCGAGTATGCCATCAGCTCGGCAGCTTCCCGCACGTCGAGCAGGATCGTCTTGTTCTTGTCGCTCTTTTCCGCCGCGTCCCAGGCGGCAAATTTCATCTTGTCGGTGAGCAGGTTTTCCGCGGTAAAGCCCGCCATGTTGACCGGGTCCTTGGCGGAGGAATAGGGCGGCGCATAGGCAAGCTCCAGCGTTTTCAGGTCGTGGACGGTGCCGCCCAGCCGGATGGTGACGGCGAGGGTGTCGATGCGTTTGTCGACGCCGTCGCCGCCGACAATCTGCGCGCCGAATATTTTTTTGCCGTCCGCGGAGAACAGAAGCTTGATGGTAAGCGGGACCGCACCGGGATAGTAGCTCGCGTGGGAGTTCTGGGTGATGGTCACGGTCTCATAGTCTTTCCCTTTGACCAGGCCGCGTTTGATCAGGGTCTTTTCATTCGAGCCGGTAGACGCGGCCGTCAGGTCAAACACGCTGGCCACGGCGGTGCCCTGCGTGCCCTCGTAGCGTTCGGACCCGCCCGCGATATTATCGGCCGCCATGCGGCCCTGCTTGTTGGCCGGGCCGGCCAGCGGGACCATGGTCCGGCTCTTGTCGATGAAGTCCTCGACCTCGATCATGTCGCCCACGGCGTAGATGTTCGGATCCGAAGTCTTCAGCATATCGTCCACGACCACTCCGCCGCGCGCGTTTACCTCAAGCCCGGCAGCCTTTGCCAGTTCGCTGTTGGGACGGACGCCGATCGCAAGGATCACGAGGCCGGCCGTCACGGTCTTGCCGCTGCTCAGGGTCAGGGTGACCCCTTCCTCTTCATCGGTAAAGGAGGAGACGCCGTCTCCCAAACGGAGGGTCACGCCGTTGCGCTCCATGTTTTCATGCAGCAGCTGCGCCATCTCATAATCCAGGGGTGCCATGACCTGGTCGAGCATCTCCACCAGGGTAACCTCGATCCCGGCATGGTTCAGATTTTCGGCCATCTCAAGTCCGATGAATCCTCCGCCCACGACCACCGCGCTTTTGATGTCCTTTTCACGGATCACGGCACGGATGCGGTCGGTGTCCGGAACGGTCCAGAGGGTCATGACGCGGCTCGATTCGATCCCGGGGATGGGGGGTCTGAGGGGCGAGGAACCGGTCGACAGCACCAGGGTGTCATAGCTCTCCTGATAGGTCTCCCCCGACTCCGCGTCCTTCACCGTCACCGTTTTCTTCGCGCGGTCAATGCCAATCGCCTCGTGGTTCACCCGCACATCCACGTTGAACCGCGCCCGGAAGTTCTCCGGCGTCATCACCAGCAGCCAGTCGCGCTCGGGGATGATCCGGCCAAGGTGGTACGGCAGCCCGCAGTTCGCGTACGAAATGTGAGGACCCTTCTCCAGCAGGACGATCTCCGCCTTCTCGTCCATCCGCCGCAACCGCGCTGCTGCGCTCGCGCCTCCCGCCACT
>CAZVHV010000261.1:0-1521 GCA_964627025.1 uncultured Oscillospiraceae bacterium
AACACGCACGGTAAGGTTGGAATACTTCTCGGGCTCGTTCATCGCCGCGATCAGCTGCTCGCGGCGCAGGACGTTCACGTTCAGATGGTGCGCGCCCTGCACGAAATAGCCGTCGAGGATGGAGGTCAGGTTGTCCACCCGGTCCCCCTTCGTTTTGCCCAGCGTCTCGGGGGTGATGGTGAAGGTGCAGGATACGCCGTCCCGGCAGGCATCGAAGGAGATCTTCGCGACCGAGTTCAGGGAAGCGAGCGCGCCCGACTCGTCTCTGCCATGCATGGGGTTGGCGCCCGGCGCGAAGGGCTGTCCGGCCTTTCTGCCGTCGGGAGTCGCGCCCGTCTTTTTGCCGTAGACCACATTCGACGTGATGGTCAGGACCGACAGGGTGTGCTTCGCGTCCCGATAGGTCGGGTGCTTCTTCAGCTCGCTGCTGATCAGCTCGGTGATGTCGCAGGCGATCTGGTCCACCCGGTCGTCATCGTTGCCGAACTTGGGGTAATCCCCGCCGATGATAAACTCGCTGATCAGGCCGCGCTCGTCCCTGACCGGCGTGACGCCGGCATACTTGATGGCACTCAGGGAGTCCGCCGCAACCGACAGGCCGGCGATGCCGAAGGCCATCAGGCGCTCCACCTCGGTGTCGTGCAGGCCCATCTGGGTCTTTTCATAGGCGTACTTGTCGTGCATATAGTGGATGATGTTCAGCGTGTTGACGTAGAGCCCGCAGAGCCATGCGGCATACTCTTTGAACTTCTCCCAGACTTCCTCGTAAACAAGCGGCTTTTCGGGGAAGGCCTCGCCCTCCGGTCCCACCTGATCTCCGCTCTTTTCGTCTCTGCCGCCGTTCAGGGCCAGGAGCAGGATTTTCGGCACGTTGCATCTCGCGCCGAAGAACTGCATCTGCTTTCCGAGCTTCATGGCCGACACGCAGCAGGCGATGCCGTAATCGTCGCCGTAGATCGGGCGCATCAGGTCGTCGTTTTCATACTGGATGGCATCGGTGTCGATGCTCGCCTGCATGCAGAACTTTTTGAAATTCTGCGGCAGGTCCTGCGACCAGAGCACCGTCAGGTTTGGCTCGGGGGAGGGGCCGAGGGTATAGAGGGAATTCAGGATGCGGAAGCTGTTCTTGGTGACGAGCGTCCTTCCGTCCACGCCCATGCCGCCGACCGACTCGGTGACCCACATGGGGTCGCCCGCGAACAGCTCATTGTATTCCGGCGTGCGGAGCATCCGGGCCATGCGCAGCTTCAGCACGAACTGGTCCACGATCTCCTGGGCCTGCGCCTCATCGAGGACGCCGTTGCGGATGTCGCGCTCAAAATAGATGTCGAGGAAGGTGCTGACGCGGCCCAGGGACATTGCCGCGCCGTTCTGCTCCTTGATGGCCGCGAGGTAGGCGAAATAGACCCACTGGACGGCTTCCTGGGCGTTCTGCGCCGGTCTGGAAATATCTCTGCCGTAGAGTTTCGCCATTTCCTTGAGCTTCTCCAGGAAATCGATCTGCTTGTAAAGCTCCTCCAG
>CAZVHV010000261.1:1531-2640 GCA_964627025.1 uncultured Oscillospiraceae bacterium
CCTCCAGCAGGCGGACGTTCGCCTCGTCCATGGGCTTCTTCCCGTAGGCGAGCTTGTCCTCTTTCTTGCACTCGATCAGGTAGTCGAGGCCGTAGAGCGCGACTCTGCGGTAATCGCCGATGACTCTGCCTCTGCCGTACGCGTCGGGCAGGCCGGTGATCAGGCCGTTTTTCCGCGCCGCCAGCATTTCCGGCGTATATACGCGGAACACGCCGTCGTTGTGCGTGGTCTTATATTTAAAGTAGTTTCTGACCTCATCGGACAGCTCGTAGCCGTAAGCTTTCAGCGCGTTTTCGCACATTCTCATCCCGCCGAAGGGGTTCACGCCGCGCACCAGGGGCTCCGCCGTCTGGAAGCCCACGATCAGCTCGTTTTCCTTGTCCAGATAGCCGGGCGCGTAGGTGAGCAGGGAGGATACGTCCGAGGCGTCCACGTCGAGCACGCCGTTGTTTTTGCGCTCCTCCGCACAGAGGGCCTCATATTTTTCGTTCAGCTTTTTGGTCCGTTCGGTGGCGCCGGCCAGAAAATCTCCGTTCCCCTCGTAAGGCGCGTAGTTTTTGAGGATGAAATCTCTTACGTTGATCTCCTTCTGCCAGTCCCCAGCCTTGAAGCCTTCCCATCCTTGCATAGCGACATACCTCCTTAAAAAATAGCAAAATCCGCCCGGACATATTCTGCCCAGGCGGACGACATTTTCAGCACTTTTACGATCCGGTTCCACGTGGTCTCCCACTTATCCGCCAGTCCCGGACATGCTGTGTAAATTTACTTGTGATATCATTATATCTGAAAAAGCGCAATTGTCAATTCGGCATATCGCACAGAAATGAACGCCGCGCTTCCTCGGCGCCTTGGTCCAAACGCCCCGGCCGGCGGCGGTCAGATGGAAAGATATTCCCTGATATAAAACGCCAGCAGAAGGTCGAACTTTATCATGGAGTTGTCCAGTTCGGTATGCAGGATATCCTTGATCTTCCGGATGCGGTATACGATGGTGTTCCGGTGGGCGTGCATGCGGGCCGCCGTTTCCAGCAGATTGCAGTCGGACAGCAGTCCCTGAGAAGCTGCCTTACCGATGAAGAGCTGCACCAGTTCTTCACCATCACCGA